>NZ_JBHXJG010000187.1:0-14770 GCF_042723425.1 Streptomyces sp. NPDC058375
CTGGGTGTGTGACTTTGTCCCCTCGCGGCGTTGGGTGGGGGGCGGGGGGGGGGGCCGTCGGTGCACGGGCCGCCCCACCGCCGGGAGATACGGGTTCAGCCGAGGTGCTGCGGGCCGAACGACTGCGGCAGCATCTCGTCGAGCGTGCGCAGCCCGTCGGGCGTCTCCAGGAGGAGTTCCGGGCCGCCGAACTCGTACAGGAGCTGCCGGCACCGGCCGCACGGCACCAGGATCGCCCCGGTGCCGTCCACGCAGGTGAAGTGGGTCAGCCGGCCGCCGCCGGTGGCGTGGAGCATGGAGACCAGGCCGCACTCGGCGCAGAGGGAGAGGCCGTAGCTGGCGTTCTCCACGTTGCAGCCGGTGATCGTGCGGCCGTCGTCCACCCGGGCGGCGACACCGACCGGGAAGCCCGAGTAGGGGGCGTACGCCCGGGACATGGCGTCCCGGGCGGCCTCCCGCAGGGTCTCCCAGTCGGCCTCGCCGAAGGCCGGGGCGGCCGACGGGCCTCCGGCGGCGGGCGGCGGTGTCACTTGCCCTCGCCCTTGCGGTACGACGCGCCGTTCGCCTTGGGCATCCGCAGCCGTTGCGCGGAGAGCGAGAGGACCAGCAGCGTGGTGACGTACGGGGCGGCGTCGACGAACTGGCTCGGCACCTGGTCGGTCAGGAAGTACCAGGTGAACAGCAGCGCGGAGACGACCGCCGCGATCGCCGCGGAGACGTACTTCTTCTTGTACAGCTGCCAGAGCACCGCGATGACCAGCAGGATCGCCAGGAGGAGCAGCATCGCGTGGACGTTCTCGGCGCCGCCGCGCAGCTTGAGGCTGTCGGTGAAACCGAAGAGGCCGGCGCCGAGCGCCATGCCGCCCGGCATCCAGTTGCCGAAGATCATCGCGGCGAGGCCGATGTAGCCGCGGCCGCCGGTCTGGCCCTCCTGGTAGATGCCGGTGGCGACGATCGCGAGGAACGCGCCGCCGAGGCCCGCGAGACCGCCGGAGACCGTGACGGCGATGTACTTGTACTTGTACACGTTGACGCCGAGGGTCTCGGCGGCCACCGGGGACTCGCCGCAGGAGCGCAGCCGCAGCCCGAACGGGGTGCGCCACAGGATCCACCAGGTGGCGGGGATCAGCAGCAGGGCGACGACGGTGAGCAGGGAGAGGCCGGTGACGAGCCCGCCGATGATGCCCGCCAGGTCGGAGATCAGGAACCAGTGTTGTTGTTGCAGATCCTGCATCCAGTCCGAGAGTCCGGGAACGGTGATCCTGTCGATCGGATCGATGCGCGGGGACTGCTTCGAGGAGCCGCCCTGGACGCCGTCGAAGGCGAAGTTGGAGAGGTAGCGGGTGACGCCGACGGCGAGGATGTTGATGGCCACACCGGAGACGATGTGGTTCACGCCGAAGGTGACGGTGATGACGGCGTGCAGCAGGCCGCCGAGGCAGCCGCCGAGGATGCCGAAGAGGACACCCACCCATGGGCCCCACTGAAACCCGGCCCACGCACCGAACCAGGTGCCGAGGATCATCATGCCTTCGAGACCGATGTTGATGACGCCCGCGCGCTCGGCCCACAGGCCACCGAGTCCGGCGAGGCCGATCGGCACGGCGAGTGACAGGGCGCCGCGGACCTGGCCGACCGAGGTGATGTCGTTGGCGCCGCTGATCAGGCGGACCAGCGAGATCAGGGCGAGACCGCCCGCGATGATCAGCAGGACGACGGGCAGGGAGAGCTTGCGGCGGCCGTTGCCCTTCTGGGGGGCGGGGCGTGCGGCAATGGTTTTGCTGGTGCTCACAGGGCCGCCTCCTTCTCGGTCGTGAGGGCGTGTCCGGCGGCGAGCTCCTCGCCGACCTTCTGCTGCTGGCGGCGGATGCCGTAACGGCGGACCAGCTCGTAGGAGACGACGACCGAGATCACGATCAGGCCCTGCATGATCGTGGCGATCTCCTTCTCGTACCCGTACTGGTCGAGCGAGGCCGAGGACTTGTCCAGGAACGCGATCAGCAGGGCGCTGAGGGCGATGCCGAGCGGGTTGTTCCGGCCCAGCAACGCGATGGTGATGCCGGTGAAGCCGATGCCCGTGGGGAAGTCGAGGCTGTAGGTGTGGGTGTCGCCGAGCAGGGTCGGCATACCGGCCAGACCCGCGATGGCGCCGGAGATCAGCATCGAGGTGAGGATCATCCTCTTGGCGTCCACTCCGGAGGCCTGGGCGGCGGTCTCGCTGGCGCCGGTGGCGCGCAGGTCGAAGCCGAACCGGGTGCGGTTCAGGACGAACCAGTACAGGACACCGCAGCCGGCGGCGACGAAGGTGAAGCCGTAGATCTCCCCGGCCATGTCGCCCATCGGCAGCCCGGGGAACCAGCCGGACTCCGGGATCTCACCGGTGGTCAGGTTGTTGGAGCCGGCCGGCTGCTCGCCGAAGTTGTCCGGCAGGATCAGCCAGGCGACCAGCGCCGTGGCGATCGAGTTGAGCATGATCGTCGAGACGACCTCGCTCACCCCGCGGGTGGTCCTGAGGAAACCCGCGATACCGGACCAGAACGCGCCCACGAGCATCGCGACGATGACGATCAGCGCGATGTGCAGCGGTCCCGGCAGGCTGACGCTGGCGCCGACCAGTGCGGCCACCATGGCGGCGAGTCGGTACTGCCCGTCGACGCCGATGTTGAACAGGTTCATCCGGAAGCCGACCGCGACCGCGAGCGCGGCGAGGTAGTACGTACCGGCCTGGTTGACGATCAGGACCTGTACGTCGACGTAGCCGGCCGACTCGAACATGATCCGGTACGGCTCGAAGGGGTTCTGCCCGGAGGCGAGCAGCACCACGGTCGTCAGCGCGAGGGCGACGACCAGGGCGAGCACCGGGCCGGCGAAGCCCAGGATCAGCCGGTCCTTGTCGAATTTCTTCATCGGGCCTCGTCCTCCGGGCTTTCGAGGTGACCGGTGGCGGCGCCGGTCATGGCCGAGCCCAGTTCCTCCGGGGTGATGGTGGCCGGGTCGGCGTCGGCGACCAGTCGGCCGCGGTACATGACGCGCAGGGTGTCGGAGAGCCCGATCAGCTCGTCCAGGTCGGCCGAGATCAGCAGGACGGCGAGCCCTTCGCGGCGGGCCTCGCGGATCTGGTCCCAGATCTGCGCCTGCGCGCCGACGTCCACACCGCGGGTGGGGTGGGCGGCGATCAGGAACTTGGGCGCGTGGCTCATCTCACGGCCGACGATCAGCTTCTGCTGGTTGCCCCCGGAGAGGGACGCGGCGGTGACCTCGATGCCGGGGGTGCGCACGTCGTACTCGCGCACGATGCGCTCGGTGTCGGTGCGGGCCGCCTTGTTGTCCAGCAGCCAGCCGCGGCTGTTGGGCTTCTCGGTGACGTGGCCGAGGATGCGGTTCTCCCACAGCGGGGCGTTCAGCAGGACGCCGTGGCGGTGGCGGTCCTCGGGGATGTAGCCGATGCCGGACTCGCGGCGCTTGCGGGTCGGGGCGTGCGAGATGTCGTCGGTGCCGAGCGTGATCACTCCGGCGTCCGGGTCGCGCATGCCCATGAGGGCCTCGATGAGCTCGGTCTGGCCGTTGCCCTCGACACCGGCGATCCCCAGGACCTCGCCCTGGTGGATGGTGAAGTCGATGCCGGCGAGCACGTCGCGGACGGTCCCGTCGGGGTCGGTGACGGTGAGCTTGAGGTCCTCGACCCGGAGCGTCGGTACGTCGGTGACGGTGGACTCGCGGGTCTCCGGCGAGGGCAGCTCGCTGCCGACCATCAGCTCGGCGAGCTGCTTGGTCGTGGTGGTGGCCGGGTCGGCCGTGCCCACGGTCGTGCCGCGGCGGATCACGGTGATCTCGTCGGCGACCGAGAGGACCTCGCCCAGCTTGTGCGAGATGAAGATGACGGTCAGGCCCTCGGCCTTGAGTTCGCGCAGGTTGGCGAAGAGGGCGTCGACCTCCTGCGGCACGAGGACCGCGGTCGGCTCGTCCAGGATGAGGATGCGGGCGCCCCGGTAGAGGACCTTGAGGATCTCCACGCGCTGCCGGTCGGCGACCCCGAGGTCCTCCACGAGCGCGTCGGGGCGGATGCCGAGCCCGTACGCGTCGGAGATCTCCTTGATCTTCTTCCGGGCGCCGGAGCCGATGCCGTACAGCTTCTCGCCGCCGAGGACGACGTTCTCCAGGACGGTGAAGTTGTCGGCGAGCATGAAGTGCTGGTGCACCATGCCGATGCCGCGCTCGATGGCGTCACCCGGGTTGGCGAACGAGACCTGCTCGCCGTCGATCGCGATGGTCCCCTCGTCCGGCTTCTGCATGCCGTAGAGGATCTTCATCAGGGTGGACTTGCCGGCGCCGTTCTCACCGACGAGCGCGTGGACCGTGCCCTTGCCGATGGTGATGTCGATGTCGTGGTTGGCGACGACTCCGGGGAAGCGCTTGGTGATGCCGTGCAGTTCTACGGCAGGGGGACTGCTGGACGCGTTGATGACGCACTCTCCTTGGCCGGACAGGAGCGGGGGCGGAGGGGCTGGGGGGCTCGGGGGCCCTGGGGGGCGGGGGTGAAGTTATCGCGCCGGAGGGCTGTCTACACGCGTAGCGCTGCCGAATCGTGAAACACGGGTGCACGTCACCGTCCGGACGCGGGGGCCCGGGCCGGGGAGGGAGAGCACGGCGAGAGGCGGATCTTCTTCGAGTGGTACGAGTGGTACGAGCGGTGCCGCGGGAAACCCGGCCGTCGGGCCGGGATGGGCCCGCGGCCCTGTCCGTCCGCCGGCCGGAGTGCGGCGCGGGGACGGACAGGGCCTTGGGGAAACCAGCCGTTCGACGGGGATGCCAAGCTGCTCGCGGAGCTGCTTACGGAGCGGTCTTGACCTTGATCTTGCCGTCGATGATCTCCTGCTTGGCCTGGTCGACGGCCTCGATGACGTCGGTCATCTTGGTGAACGCCGGGTTGGACATCGAGAGGCCGACGCCGTCCTTGTCCAGGCCGTAGCGGATCTCACCGGTCTGCGGCTTGCCGTCCTGGACCGACTTGATCAGGTTGAACACCGAGTCCTCGACGTCCTTGGTGACCGAGGTCAGGATGGACTCCTTGTAGTCCGCGAGACCCTTCTGCTTGTACTGGTCGGAGTCGACGCCGATGTTCCACTTGCCCGCCTTGGAGACGGCCTCGATGGCACCGGAGCCGGCCAGACCGGCGGCCGAGTAGACCACGTCGGCCTTCTTGTCGAGCTGGCCCTGGGCGGCGGCCTTGCCGAGGTCGGGCTTGGAGAAGCCGCCGAAGTCCGGCGGCTGCGTCAGGTACTGCGGAAGGACGTTGACCGAGGCGTCGGTGTCCTTGACGCCCTGGATGAAGCCCGCCTCGAACTTCTTGATCAGCGGGGTCTCGACACCGCCGATGAAGCCGACCGTCTTGGACTTGGTCACCTTCGCGGCGGCGACGCCGGCGAGGTAGGAGCCCTGCTCCTCGTTGAAGACGATGTTGGCGATGTTGTCGCCGGTCACCGAGGCGTCGTCGATGATGCCGAAGGTGGTCTTCGGGAACTTCGGCGCGACCTTCTTGATGGCGGGCGCGTAGGCGAAGCCGACGCCGATCACCGGGTTGTTGCCGGAGCGGGCCAGCTCGGTGAGGCGCTGGACCTTGTCCGCGTCGCCCTCACCCTCGGAGGGCTCGGCCTCGCTGCCCTGGACGTCGAGGTCCTTCTCGGCCCTGGCGAGACCGGCGTAGGCGGCGTCGTTGAACGACTGGTCGCCGCGGCCGCCGATGTCGTACGCGATGGCGGCCTTGTCGCCACCCGAGTCGGAACCGGCGTCCGACGACGATTTCCCGCCACAGGCGGTGGCGCTGAGCGCGAGCGCCGCGGACGCGAGGCCCACGGTGGTGATCCTGGTGATCCGGCGCAAGGGAAGGCTCCTTCAAACCTGACCGAAGCGCCTCTTCCGGCGCTGGTTTCGCGGCGATCGTAACGCGCGTAGATGTCAGATAAGAGCACGTACGGAAGCCGTTATCGGATCGTCGTGAACAGAAGCGGCCCCGTAGGTCCACGAACGGACCACGAAGACCGTGTCAACGCTCCGCTAACGGTTCGCGTCGAGCAGCGCCGAGGCGGTGAACAGCTCGACCCCCACGGTGATGGCCTCTTCGTCCACGTCGAAGTTGCCGCGGTGCAGGTCGAGACCGCGCGTGTCGCCGGGGGTGCGGACGCCGAGGCGGGCCATCGCCCCGGGCACCTGCTCCAGGTACCAGGAGAAGTCCTCGCCGCCGAGGCTCTGCTCGGTGTCCTCGATCGCATACGATCCGCGGCGCTCGGTCATCGCGGCGTCGAGCAGGCCGATGGACTCCGCGTCGTTCACCACGGGCGGCACGCCCCGTACGTAATTGATCACGGTCTTCGCCCGGTGCATTCCGGCCACCTCGTCCACGGCGGCGTGCACCAGGTCAGGGGCGTCGCGCCAGGCGTCCAGATTCAGGCAGCGGACGGTGCCGGACAGCTCGGCGTGCTGCGGGATGACGTTGGGGGCGTGCCCGGTCTCCAGGCGGCCCCAGGTCAGCGCGAGCCCGGCGCGGGCGTCGACCCGGCGGCCGAGCAGCGCGGGCACGTCGACGGCGATGCGGGCGGCGGCGGTGACCAGGTCGGTGGTCAGGTGGGGGCGGGCGGTGTGGCCGCCGGGCCCGTCGAGCGCGATCTCCAGCCGGTCGCAGGCCGAGGTGATGGCCCCGATCCGCAGCCCGATCCGCCCGACGTCCACCTTCGGGTCGCAGTGGACGCCGATGATCCGGCCGACGCCCTCCAGCACCCCGGACTCGATCGCGTCGACCGCGCCGCCGGGCAGGACCTCCTCGGCGGGCTGGAAGATCAGCCGCACGGCGTTGGGCAGCAGCCCCTGCCGGTCGAGATCGGCGAGCACGAGGCCCGCGCCGAGGACGGTGGTGGTGTGCACGTCGTGGCCGCAGGCGTGCGCCCGGTCGGGCACGGTGGACCGGTAGGGCACGCCGGCCTTGGTGTCCGGGATCGGCAGCGCGTCGATGTCCGCCCGCAACGCCAGCATGGGCGTCACCCCGTCCCACTCCCCCACGTCGCACATGAGCCCGGTCCCGACGGCCAGGACTCTGGGCTTCAGCCCGGCCTTCTCCAGCCGGTCCTTGATGGCGGCGGTGGTGCGGAACTCCTGGTTGCCCAGCTCGGGATGCATGTGGAGGTCACGGCGGAAGGCGATCAGCTCGGCACGCAGCTCGTCGGAGAGCCTGCCGGGCAGCGCACCTCCCCCGGGCTGGCCGGCCGGGTTGTGGGGGCGGGAGGCGCGGGACTTCAACTGGTTCACCTTATGAAGCGTAGGCCCCTTGCCCCCTCAACTGGCCACAGATCAACAAAACTTCAGCCGCACAGGCGAACAAAGTTCGGGTGAGGACGTGTGACGCAGCGTGGTTTCGGGTATACCCGTTCCCCTTCCGGACCCGGGTCCGCGCCCGTGCGGGCGCGGCCCTCACGTCACCACCGACGGCAGTCGCTGCACCCCCCGCGCCGTCTCCGTGACCCCGCTCAGGAAGCCCTGGGCGCGCGGCGAGGCCGTGGCGCGGAGCCATTCCGGGGCGATGTCGCAGACCGCGACGTTCACGCCCGTGCCGGCCAGCGCCAGCGGGAGGGTGTGGACGACTGTGGAGGGGAAGCTGACGATCGTGCGGCCGATGGGGCCGCGGCGGGCGATCAGTTCCAGGGGCAGGTCCGGGCGGACGATCTCCAGGCCGGTGGCGGCTTCCAGGGCGTGGAGCTTCTCGGCGGACTCGCGGCGGTGGGCGAAGTAGCGGGTGGCGCCGTGGGTGCGGGCCAGGGAGGCCACCGCCTCCTGGTACGGGACGGGGTCGACGACGCCCGTCTCGACCAGGGAGGTGCCGACCAGGTCGGCGCCCTTGCCGATGCTGGGCGGGCCGAAGCGGGCCCGGGTCCAGGCGAAGGTGTTCGGGGTGACCGTGATGCCGGGCGGAGCCTCGACCGGCATCGCGGTGAACACCTCGACCGTGTGGCGGGCCGTCGGGGTGAAGCGGCGGCGGGCGGTGGCGGTGACCGGGGCCAGGACCAGTTCGCGCGGTCCCGTACGGCCCCGGCGGTGCCAGCGGGTCAGCCGCTCGCCCCGGGCCAGCTGGGCGACGAACTCCATGGTGGCCGTGCCGTCGTCGACCACCGTGAGGCGGTCGGCGCGGACCAGGGTCAGCAGGAGCTGGACGTAGCGCGAGAACGGGTCGCCGATCACTATGTGGTCCGCGCGCCGGACCAGGCCGGCCAGGGCGCGCAGGGCCTTCAGGGGGGCGCCGGACTCGCCGCGCGCCTCCTGCCAGCGGACCGCGATGCCCTCGTCGCGGGCCAGCTCCGCCATCCGGCGCAGCTGACCGCGCGACATCGGGTCGACCGGGGGGAGGACGACGACCGTGGTGGCGGCCGGGTCGTCTCCCCCCTGGGTGTGAACCCACTCCAGGACGTTCAGGAGCTGGACCGGGCTCTCGACGAAGGCGAGGTTCACCGGTCGGCGCTCAGACCGCGACCGGCTCGGGGGCCGGCGCGTTCTCGGTCTCGGCGACGACGCCCGCGACGCGGCGGAGCTTCTTCATCGGGCCGAGCTCGGACTCGTACACCTTCTTGACGCCGTCGCCGAGCGACTGCTCGATGGTGCGGATGTCGCGGACCAGGCGGGTCAGGCCCTGCGGCTCGACGGAGGCGGCCTGGTCGGAGCCCCACATGGCGCGGTCCAGGGTGATGTGGCGCTCGACGAACGTGGCGCCGAGCGCGACGGCGGCCAGGGTGGTCTGGAGGCCGGTCTCGTGGCCGGAGTAGCCGATCGGGACGTTCGGGTACTCCTGCTGGAGGGTGTTGATGACCCGGAGGTTCAGCTCCTCGGCCTTCGCCGGGTACGTCGAGGTGGCGTGGCAGAGCAGGATGTTGTCGCTGCCCAGGACCTCGACCGCGTGGCGGATCTGCTTCGGGGTGGACATGCCGGTGGAGAGGATGACCGTGCGGCCGGTGGCGCGCAGGGCGCGCAGCAGCTCGTCGTCGGTGAGCGAGGCGGAGGCCACCTTGTGGGCGGGGACGTCGAACTTCTCCAGGAAGGCGACGGCCTCGGTGTCCCACGGGGAGGCGAACCAGTCGATGCCGCGCTTGGCGCAGTGCTCGGCGATGGCGGTGTACTCGGCCTCGCCGAACTCGACGCGGTGGCGGTAGTCGATGTACGTCATCCGGCCCCAGGGGGTGTCGCGCTCGATGTCCCACTGGTCGCGCGGGGTGCAGATCTCCGGGGTGCGCTTCTGGAACTTGACGGCGTCGCAGCCGGCTTCGGCGGCCGCGTCGATCAGCGCGATGGCGTTGTCGAGGTCGCCGTTGTGGTTGATGCCGATCTCGCCCGTGATGTAGACGGGGTTGCCGGGGCCGGCGGTGCGGGTGCCGAAGGTGCGCAGGCGGGAGGTGCTCATGGTGGTGCTTCCTTACGTGGTGGGGACTGTGGGGACAGAGGGAGTGGTGGTGAGGGTGGGGCCGAGCAGCCAGGCCGCGATCTCGCGGATGGCGCCGTAGCCCCCGGGGGTGGTCGTGACGGCGCGCGCTGCGGCGCGTACCGAGTCATGGGCGTCGGCGACCGCGACGGGCCAGCCGGCGAGGGAGAAGCAGGGGAGGTCGTTGACGTCGTTGCCGACGTAGAGGACCCGGTCGGGTGCGAGGGACTGCTCGTCGCACCAGCGCTTCAGCGCCTCGTCCTTGCGGTCGATGCCGTGCAGGACGGGGATCTGGAGCTTGCGGGCGCGGGCCGCGACGACCGGGTTCTGCTCGGTGGAGAGGATCAGCAGGGGCACGCCGGCCTTGCGCAGGGCGGCGATGCCGAGCCCGTCGCCCCGGTGGACGGCGACCGTCTCGCGGCCGTCGGAGTCGATCATGACGCGGTCGTCGGTCTGGGTGCCGTCGAAGTCCAGGACGACCGCGTCCACGTCCGCGAGGGAGGGCAGCGGGGAGGGGTCCAGGAGCGGGGCGAGCGCGCGGGCGCGGGCCAGGTCGTGGGGGTCGTCGATCTCCAGCACCCGGGCCGGGTCGGTGGGGACCAGAGCGGTGTGGCCGAAGAAGCGGTGGCGGTGGGTACGGAAGCCCGCCGCGTCCATCGCGTAGGCCGCGCCGGTCTCCAGGTGGTCCTGGGGGCGGTCCTGGCGGCGGGGGCGTACGGACTTGTCGTGGTTGACGCCGTACGTTCCTTCCTCGACCGCGTGCCCGTCGCGCCAGACGAAGCCGTGGAACGGGGCGACCGTGACGGCCGTGTCCGCACCCTCGTGGGCCACCGCCCGGGCCACCCCGTCGATGTCCTCGCGGGAGACGAACGGGCTGGTGCACTGGACGAGGAGGACCACGTCGACGGTGCGGGCGCGCTCGGCCTCGTAGACGTCCATCGCGTGCAGCACGGCCGCTTCGCTGGTCGCGGTGTCGCCCGCGATGGCGGCGGGGCGCTCGACGCAGTGCAGCCGGTGGGCGGCCCGGAGGTCGGCGGCGGCGGTGCGGGCGGCCTCGGCGATCACCCCGTCGTCGGTGGTGACGACGACGTCGGTGACCTCGGGGGCGCCGAGCGCGGCGCGGACGGCGCGGGCGACCAGGGGGATGCCGCCGACCTCGGCGAGGTTCTTGGCGGGGACACCCTTGGATCCGCCGCGGGCGGGGATCACGGCGAGGACGGTCGGGGTCGGGGGCGGCTGCATCGCTGCTCCTGGTGTGGTGGCGGTTCCTGAGGTCGTGGAGGCCGCTGGGGCGCTGGGGGTCGCGGAGGCGGGAAAGGCCGCTGGGGTGGTCACAGGTCCCCCATCCGCCGGATCACCGGGGCGACGCGCTGGACGCCGTGGCGGTAGGCGCCGCGGGCCGCGTTGCGGACGGTCTCGCGGACCGCGCCCCGGACCCGGCCGGGCTCCTGCGCCGCCGCCGCGCCCGGCAGGGGCGTACCGTCCGGGGCCAGGTGGTGGCGGCCGAGGATGCCAGGGAGGTAGCCGGGGGCGGTGGCGGGCGTGTAGTAGGGGGCGAGCGGCGGGAGTTGGCCGGTGCCGAGGAGGGCGGTCACCTTGGCGCGGGCGGTGTCGTAGGCGGTGCCGTACGAACCGTCGGCGGCGACGCCCTGGCCTGCCACCCACTCCGTGTCGGGCTTCGGCCGGGTTCCGCCGTCGAGCCGGTCCCAGGAGGTGAGGAGCCCGGAGCCGACGAAGTGGTGGTTGCCGAGCGGCTCCCGTACCCCGAGGTCGGTGAGGATCGCGGTCGGGATGCGGCGGTGCAGGGACTCCAGCGCGGCGGTCGAGGAGACGGTGACCAGGAGGTCGGTACGGTCCAGGACCTCGCCCATGTGCCCGTACACCAGGCGGAAGTTGGGCGGCAGCCCGCCGGGCAGCCTCTGCGCGAGCTTCTGGTAGGGCAGTTCCTCGATGTGCGTGGTGTGCTCGCCTGGCTTGGAGCGCAGCTTCAGCAGCACCTCGCGGCGCGGGTGCAGCCTGGCGTGCTCGACGAGCCGGCGGAGCAGGTAGGTGCGGTCGGCGCGGGAGGCCGGTACGGAGGGCTGGGCGGCGAACACCACGGTGTCACGGCCCTCTTCGGGGCGGTACGGGGCTCCGCCGAGGAAGGGCAGGGCGGCCTCGGTGACGGCCGAGGCGTCGGCGCCCACCCCCTCGTACACCGCGCGGAAACGTTCCGCGTCGTGGGCCGAGTTGGCGAGGACGACGTCCGCCCCGTGACGCAGCAGGAGGCCGTCGGCGAGCTTCTCGTAGACGACGCCGACGTAACCGGTGACGACGACGGGCCGGCGCGGCAGGTTCAGGGCGGCGAGCCCGTGCAGCATGGCCTGGACGCCGCCGCCGACGAGGGCGAGGACGACGAGGTCGTACCCCTCGTCGCGCACGGTGTGCAGGAACTCGACGGCGGTGACCTCGCGGACCCGGCCGGCGTCGATCCCGACCTCGCCGACCTCCGCGAGCTGGCGGGGCGTCGGGGTGGCCCGGCCGCGCAGCAGCAGCCCGCTGACCTCGACGGGCCGCGCGTCCTGCCCGTCCCCGGCGGACTCGGCGGTCAGGCGGCGCGCGGTGAGCGCGCCCCATTTCCACCGGGTGTCGGAGTCGGCGAGGACGGCGACCCGGAGCGCCGGTCGGGGCGCGGCGGGGGTCTGGGCCGGTTCGGCGTCTTGGCTGGTACGTGGGGGCACGTCCTAGAAGTTAGGAAGGCATTTCGATGCGCGGCCCAACGTGATGGCAACAGATGGTTAACAGCGAGCCGACGCTTGGGGACCGACCTCGAAAACGCCCCCAATTTCTGCCCTGGAAAAGGTGATTCACCTGGGCGACGGGCGTTGTTCACCTGCTGGGCGCATCGCGGAAAAGGAATGAGCCGGAGCCGCACCTAACGTGATGCGCGTGGTTAAGCTCTCCGTCATCGTGCCGTTCTTCAACGTGCAGGCCTACGCGCCCGACACCCTCAGAAGTCTGCGGGCCAACGCCCGCGAGGACTTCGAGTTCCTCCTCGTCGACGATTGTTCGACCGACGGGACACTCCGCCTGCTGGAGCGGGCCGAGGCCGAGATCCCCGGGGCCGTGCTGCTGCGGCACGAGGTGAACGGCGGTCTGGCGACCGCGCGCAACACCGGTCTGGAGGCCGCCCGCGGCGAATACATCGCCTTCCTGGACGGCGACGACTGGCTGGCCCCCGGCCACTACGAGCGGCTGGTGGCCGGAACCGAGGCACTGGGCTGCGACTTCGTGCGCACGGACCATGTCCAGGTGAAGGGGAAGACACGCACCGTACGCCGGGTTCCGCACGGGCCGCACGGGGTGGTGAGCGACCCCCGGGCCGCGATCCTGCCCGCCCACCGCACCACGTCGGTGGACTACGCGTTCGCCTGGGCGGGCCTCTACCACCGGCGGCTGCTGGACCGGGGGCTGCTGCACTTCACGGACGGGCTGCGCACGGCGGAGGACCGGCCGTGGATCTGGCGGCTGCACCGGGAGGCGGAATCCTTCGCCACCCTGGGCCTGCTCAGCCATTTCTACCGGCGCGGGGTGGCGACCTCCCTGACACAGATCGGCGATGTGCGCCAGCTCGATTTCCTGCGCGCATTCGACCAGGTGATCGCGGAGACCGCCGCCGACCGCGAGGCGGAGGTGTTTCTGCCGAAGACCGTCCGCACGTACTGCGCGATCATCGCCCACCATCTGGGCGACCTGGACAAATTCGAACCGGCCGTGGCCCGTGAACTGAAGTCGCGCGGGACCGCGGCCCTGGGACGCCTTCCGCAACGACTGCTGGACGAGGCGCTCGACGCCATGGACGTGACACGGGCGACCCGGGTGCGCAGGCTGCGCCGCCGTCCGGCCGCCGCGAAGGGGGCCTCGGCCGCATGACCATCCGGATCTTCCACGCATCCTCGCCGGAGGCGGTGGTGCTGCTCGCCGCGGCGATCGACGCGGGCTGCTTCACCGAGCCCGACCGCCGGATCCTGCTGCTGTCCCGGACCGGGCCGGCCCCGGAGGCCGTCGCCGACGTCTCTACGAGCGCCGGCTTCGAGCGGCTGCGCACCCGGTTCGACGAGGTGCTCTCGTGGAACGACGCGATCGCCCCCCTCCACCCGGACGGCTGGTCGCCCCGGGCGGACGACGCCCCGCTGTGGGAACGCCACTTCCGACGGGCCTGGGACCTGGGCGCGGAGGAGCTGGAGCTGGTGGTGGGCTCCCCGCACGCGGGCCCCGCCCAGGCCCTCACCCAGGTGTTCGCGGGCACCCCGGTGGATGTGTACGCCGAGGGGCCCGGCGGTTACGGCCCGACCGGGGAGAAGATCCCGCCGCTGACGGGAACCCGGGTGCGGCGGCTGCTCCATCCGGACCTGGTTCCCGGGGTGCGCCCGCTGCTGCTGGGCGAGTACGGGGTGGAGCCGCGGACCGTGCCGACCGAGGCGATCACCAAGGTCGTCGCCGAACTCGCGGACATACATGTGGTGTTGCCTGCCGTCGAGGAGCCGGTGTTGCTGCTCGGGCAGGCGCTCGCGGGGGCCGGGCTGATCACGGCGGACGAGGAGGCGGGGCTGCGGCGGGAGATGGTGCGCGGGGCGGCGGCCCTCGGTCACACCCGGCTGGTGTTCGCGCCGGATCCGTACGCGCCGTGGGAGCGCCCGGCAGAGCTGTGCGCCGAGGCGGACCGGCTGGGCGTCGAACTAACCGTGCTGGACGGCCCGTTGCCGGTCCCGGCCGATGTGCTGCTGCACCGGTTGCGGCCCGCGCTGGTCGTGGGCTGCACCTCGACGGCGCTGTTCGGGGCGGCCCGGCTCCACGGCCTGCCGGTGGCGACGGTCGGCACGGGGCTGCTCCTGGAGCGCCTGACCCCGTACGAGAACGCCGAGCGGATACCGGCGACGCTCGCCGACGCGGTGCTGCCCGCGCTGGGTGACGCGGGGGCGGTGGCCGAGCAGAATCCGTGCGGCGGGGCGGAGTTGGGCGGTCTGCTGGCCGCCGTCGCCTTCGCGATGCGGCCGAAGGTGCGCCCCGATCTGCGTCCGGCCGCCGAGCGCTACCTCGCCGCGCACCTGGACGGCCACACCTGGCGCTACTTCAAACGCCGCCGCCTGGCCTCGCTCGCGCTGCCGGGGGTGGTCCCGGCCCGGCTGGCGTTCCTGCGCTCCAGCCCGGCACTGCGCCGGGTGGCCCGGCGGGCGCGGGCGCTGCGGGGCGGGAGGGGCTGAGGGCACTCCGCCGGGCGGGGGTGCGGGGTCGCGGCCGGGGGCACGGGGGCCCGGCGCGGGCCGGGTCCGCGGG
>NZ_JBHXJG010000188.1:0-14760 GCF_042723425.1 Streptomyces sp. NPDC058375
GCGCACCATGGGGCGCGCGTCCGCCGGACCGGCTGCCGTGGGCCCCGCTCGGGTCCACGGCGGCCGGTCTCGGGCCGTCCCCCTCGACCGGCCGGTCGGGGATACCGCCCGGAGTCAGGCTCCGGCGGCGATCTGCGCGAGGCGGCGGGCCTCGTCGCGGGTGACGCGGGCGATGGCGTCCTCGTCCACCGTGGTGAGGTGGTTGCCCTCGACGACCGGCTTGCCGTCGACGAGGGAGAGGGTCACCGGGGCGGCCGCGCCGAAGATGAGCGCGGTCACCGGGTCGGCGATCGAGGAGTGGGCCAGGGTGTCCAGCTTCCACAGGACGAGGTCGGCGAGCTTGCCGGCCTCCAGGGAGCCGATCTGGTCGGCGCGGCCCAGCACCTGGGCCCCGCCGAAGGTCCCGAGGCGCAGGGCCTGACGGGCGTTCAGGGCGGCCTCGCGGTGGGCGCCGAGGCGGTTGATGAGCAGCGCGTTGCGCAGCTCGGTGTGGAGCTCGCCGGACTCGTTGGAGGCGGTGCCGTCCACGCCGAGGCCGACCGGAACGCCGGCGGCGAGCATGTCGGGGACGCGGGCGATCCCGGCGGCGAGGCGGGCGTTGGAGGACGGGCAGTGGGCGACGCCCGTTCCCGTACGGGCGAAGGCGGCGATGTCCGAGTCGTTCATGTGGACGCAGTGCGCCATCCACACGTCGTCGCCGAGCCAGCCGGTGGACTCGAAGTAGTCGGTCGGGCCCATCCCGAACAGCTCCTTGCAGAACTGCTCCTCCTCGACGGTCTCCGAGCCGTGGGTGTGCAGCCGTACGCCGCGACGGCGGGCCAACTCCGCCCCCTGGCGCATCAGTTCGGTGGAGACCGAGAACGGCGAGCAGGGCGCGACGGCGATCTGCGTCATCGCGTCGAAGGAGGCGTCGTGGTGGGCGTCGATCGTCGCCTCGGTGGCGGCGAGCGCGCCATCCAGCGTCTCGACGGCGAAGTCCGGCGGCAGGCCGCCGTCCTTCTCGCTGCGGTCCATGGAGCCCCGGGCGAGGGTGAACCGTACGCCCATCTCGCGGGCGGCCCCGATGATGGCGCCGGACAGGTCGCCGGAGCCCTTCGGGAAGACGTAGTGGTGGTCCATGGCGGTGGTGACGCCGCCCCGGGCCAGCATGGCGAGCGAGCCCTGCGCGGCGGCGCGGGCCATCGGCTCGTCGATGCGCGCCCAGGTCGGGTAGAGGGCGACCAGCCAGTTGAAGAGGTTGTGGTCGGTGGCCAGGCCCCGGGTGATCCACTGGTAGAAGTGGTGGTGGGTGTTGACCAGGCCGGGGGTCGCGAGGTGCCCGGTGGCGTCGATGCGCCGGACGACTCCGGCGAGGCCCTCCGGTGCCTTGCCGGCGCCGACGGACTCGATGCGGTTGTCCGCCACGACGATGTACCCGGACGCGTACTCCGTGTCGTGGGCGTCGACGGTGGCGATCGAACAGTTCTCGATGATGATGCGCTGAGGGTCTGCCGAAGCTGCCATGGTGCTTCCTTCTTCTCTCTGTGGCGATGTGGGCACGGCAGGACCCTAGGAGGATTTGAGTGCCACAGCGGTGCGGCTGTGGGTGCCGAGATGGTGGAAGAACAGGTTGAGCACGACCGCGACCAGTGCTCCCGCGCTGATCCCGGAGCCGAGGACGGTCTGCGCCCAGGCCGGGAATCCGGCGTAGAAGGTGGGCGCGGCGAGCGGGATGATGCCCGCGCCGAGCGCGACGGCCACCAGGATGATGTTGGAGCTGTCGTCGAGTCCGGCCTCGGAGAGCGTACGGATACCGCTCACGGCGATCGAGCCGAAGAGGACGATGCCGGCGCCGCCGAGTACGGGCATCGGGACGAGCGAGACGACCGCGCCGAGCACCGGGAAGGCGCCGAGGACCAGGAGCGCGCCGCCGGCGGCCGCGACGACGTACCGGCTGCGGACGCGGGTCAGCGAGACGACGCCGACGTTCTGGGCGAATGCGCTGGTGGGGAAGCCGCCGAAGACCGGGCCGAGGAGGGTGGCGATGCCGTCCGTACGGAGACCGCGGGTGATCGTACGGCCGTCCGTGCGGCGGTCGCAGATCTCGCCGAGGGCCAGCATGCCGGCCGAGGACTCCGTCATCAGGACGAGCATGACGATGCAGAGCGAGAGGATGGCGGCGGGCTGGAACTCCGGCGCGCCGAAGGCGAAGGGGGTCGGCAGGGCGGCGAGCGGGGCGGACTTCAGCGCGGAGAAGTCGGCGAGTCCGAACGGGATCGCGGCCAGCGTGCCGACGAACATGCCCATGAGCAGGGCCACTTGCTTGAGGAAGCCGCGGCCGAAGCGCTGGATGAGCAGGATGACGACGAGCGTGAACGCGGCCAGCGCCAGGTACTTCATGGCGCCGAAGTCGGCTGCGGTGGCGTCGCCGCCCTGCGCCCAGGCGACGGGCACGGGCATGAGGGTGACGCCGATGAGGGTGATGACCACGCCGGTGACGAGCGGCGGGAAGAAGCGCAGCAGCCTGCCGAAGAACGGTCCGACCGCGAGGCAGAAGACTCCGGCGACGAGCACCGCCCCGTAGATCGCGGGGAGTTGACGGCCCGGTGCGCTGGTCTCGGCGATGGCGAGCATCGGCGCGATCCCGGCGGAGGAGGCGGCGTTGACGAAGGGGAGCCGGTTGCCGGCGAAGCGGCCGAGGCCGACGGTCTGCAGGATGGTGGCGAGACCGGCGATCAGGAGGCTGGCCGCGATGAGCCGGGTCATCCCGGCGGTGTCCAGGCCCACGGCCTGGCCGATGATCAGCGGAGGGGTGACGACGCCCGCGTACATGGCGGCGATGTGCTGGAGCGCGGCGGGGACGAGCCGCGCGGGAGGAAGCTTCTCGTCGACCGGGTGAACTGCCGTGTCGGCGGCGGTGGTCGGTGAGGTTTTGCACGGGCCTTCTGCCGGCCCCGTTGCAGGCTGTGCCATGGGTGTTCCCTCCGGGATGACCGGCCCCCGCCCGACTGTGGGTGGACGGGGGCCGGTTCAGTGCCGCGTCAGAGGTTGGTCATGTCGACCGGGATCTTCGGCTCGACGCCGTCCCGGAGCACGGTGGCCTCGATCAGACCGTAGGGACGGTCCGCCGCGAAGTAGACCTCGTTGTCGTTCTTGAGGCCGAACGGTTCGAGGTCCACCAGGAAGTGGTGGTTGTTCGGCAGCGAGAAGCGGATCTCGTCGATCTCGCTGCGGCTGTTGATGATGCGCGAACCCATCTGGTACAGGGTCTGCTGGAGCGAGAGGGAGTACGTCTCGGCGAAGGCCTGGAGCATGTGCTTGCGCGCCTGCTCGTAGGACTTCTCCCAGTTCGGCATGCGCTGCTCGTCGCTGGTCCAGTTGTAGCGCCAGCGTGCCGAGACGTCCGTCGCCAGGATGCGGTCGTACGCCTCCTTCAGCGTCGTGTACTTGTCCTTGACGTAGCCCCAGAACTCGGAGTTGGTCGAGTTCATCACGGTGAGGTCCTTGAGACCCGAGATGACCTCCCAGTTCTCACCGTCGTAGGTGATCTGGGAGACGCGGGTCTCCATGCCCTTGCGGGCGAAGGAGTGCTTCACCTCGTCGGCGCCGATGAACTTGGAGTTGCCGTCGGAGGTCGCGATGCGCTCCCAGGTGTACTCCTCGATCCGGATCCGGGCGCGGTGGATCGGCTCCTGCGAGGAGACGAAGTGCCGGGCGAGGTGGATGCCGAACTGCTCGGCGGACTCGATCCCGTGCTCCTTGGCGAACGCGTACACCGTGTTCTTGGTGGTGTCGGTCGGCAGGACGTTGGCGTTGGAGCCGGAGTAGTGCACATCGTCCATGTCGCCGGAGAGGGCGACCGAGACGTTCAGGTCCTTGATGTGGTGGGTGTCGCCGTCCCGCGTGATCTTGACGACGCGGTTCTCTGCTTTGCCGTACTGGTTCTGGCCGAGAATCGTGGGCATGTCGGTGCTAGCTCCCTCGGTAAACGGAGTAGCCGAACGGGTTGAGCAGCAGCGGTACGTGATAGTGCTCGCCCGGGACGACCGCGAACGCGATCGTCACCTCCGGGAAGAACGCGCCGCTGTCCCTTACGCGGGGGGCGTCCTGCTGCGCCTCGGCTTGCTTCTTGGAAAAGTACGTCTCGGTGTCGAATTCGAGACGGACATGGGTGGTGCCTTCCGGCAGCGCCGGCAGGTCCTTGCAGCGCCCGTCCGCATCGGTCGCGGAGGCTCCGAGCGTCACGTACGGCGCGTCGCTTCCGCTGCGGGCGGCGAGCGAGACGGCGACGGACGCGGCGGGGCGGCCGATGCTGGTGTCCAGGATGTGCGTGGACACCGATGCGGTCGTGTCGGTACTCAAGACCGTCACTCTCCTAGATCTCAAGAGTCCTGTGCGGGAGCGCCCTCTGCGAGGGTCTCCGTCACGAGACGGGTCAGCCGGATGCGGTTGATCTTGCCCAGTTCGGTGCGCACGATCTCCTGCTCCTGCTCGGGCGAGTTCCCGATCCGGGACTTCACCGCGTCGCGCATCTGCTCACCGGTGGCGCCGGTGGCGCAGATCAGGAAGACATGTCCGAACCGCTCCTGGTAGGCCAGGTTCAGTTCGAGCATCTCGGTCTTGAGCTCCTCGGAGGCGCCGGCCATCCCCCGCTGCTCGCGGGAGGAGGTCGGGTCGCCGGGCTTCGGGCGGCCGATCGGCGGGTGGCCCGCCATCGCGTCGGCCAGGTCCGCCGCGGTGAGCTGCGCCGTGGCGGCGTCGCTCGCGGTGAGCAGGGCTTCTTCGGTGGCGTACGGACGCCCGGCGAGGATGCTGTTTCCCCAGGTCGCACTGGCACACACCTCGTGCAGTGCGGGGGTGGCCTCGCCGTCCGCCAGGGTGTTGAACCGGGTGAGGCCCGGTGTGGAGCTCGAAGTCACGGGAGCCTCCGTGGCTGTTTTTCGCTGTGCGTTGTTCGGGCTGCGGATAGCTAACGCCCTCCGCAACACGACGTCAACACTTTGTTGAAATCTCGCGAACGAAGAAAGCCGCCGTCCCGGCATGCGGACGGCGGCTTTCCTGTGCGTTCGGCGGGTTCGGCCAACTACTCACCCTTGGCCGTATGTTCCCGGTTCAGGTAGTTGTACACCGTGAATCGGGATACGCCCAGGGCTCCGGCCACCGTCTCCACGCCATGTCGCACCGAGAAGGCACCGCGTGCCTCCAGGGTCCGGACGACGCTCTGCTTGGCCTTACGGTCCAGGTCGGCGAGCGGCATCCCGTGCCGCCGCTCCATCGCGGCGAGGATGTGGTCCAGCGAGTCGGAGAGCTGGGGCAGGCGTACGGCTATGACGTCCTGGCCCTCCCAGGCGAGCACCACGTCGTCCGGCTGGGCCTGCTCGGGGCCCAGCAACTCGGCGCCCATCGCGTCGACGAGCGGCTTGACGGCCGAGACGAGGGGGTGATCGACCGTTGCCGAAGGGTTATCCACCGTCGCCGGGGAACTGTCGACCGCGGCCGGGGGGCGGTCGGCCGATGCGGTCATGACGCGTCCCCCTCGATCACGTTCACCTGGAGGGAGACCCGGGTGGCACCGGAGGCCAAGGCCTGCCGCAGCAGGGAATCCACGGCGGTGAGCACCTCGTCCGCGCCCCCTTCCGCAGTGTTGCCGAAGGGGCCGACGTCGACGGCGTCCAGCTCGGCGCCCTGGATCACCTCCCGGGCCACCACCGCGTGGGTGGGCGCCTCGTCGAGATCGAAGGGCTCGGTGGTGAATTCCACCCTCAAGCGCACTGTGCCTCCCTGATGTCCTCGCCGCGGGTGCGGGCGCGCGGCTCGGCCACGACTGTAACCGCTGTACGGGGCCCCGCCCCGGTGTGCGCGGGGCCCCGTACGGCGGCGGTCACGGGAGCGGCAGGACGCAGACCGCGACCGGCGCCGGGAAGGGCTCACCGGCAGCGGTCAGGGAGCCGTCCGGGCCGATGCCGAAGACGGTGACGGTGGAGGAGCGCTGGTTGGCGGCGAAGAGCAGCGAGCTGTCGGGGGACAGGGCGAGCTGGCGGGGCCAGTCGCCGCCCACGGGCACGGTGTCCAGCAGCCGCAGGGCCGCCCCGTCGTCCTCGACGGCGTAACGGGTGAGGCTGTTGTGGCCCCGGTTGGCGAGGTAGACGTACGCCCCGTCGCCGGTGACCACCGGCTGGGACGGGTAGCTGGTGCCGGATCCCGTCCCGGTGGACTGCCCGGGCCCCGGGGTGAGGGCCCCGGTGTCGGGGTCGTACGCGCAGACGACCAGGGTGTCGTCCAGCTCGCAGGCCAGGTAGGCGAAGCGCCCGCCGGGGTGGAAGGCCAGGTGGCGCGGGCCGGAGCCGGGGGCCAGGGCGGCGCGGGAGACTTCCGTGAGCGTCCCGGCCGACTCGTCGAGCGCGTACGTGTACACGGTGTCGGTGCCCAGATCGACGGCGAGGACGTGGCCGCCGTCGGGCGAGGTGACGATCTGGTGGGCGTGCGGTCCGCCCTGGCCGGGTCCGGGCGGCGGTGAGCTGTGGGTGACCAGGTCGGTGCGCTCCCCCAGCGAGCCGTCCTCCGCGACCGGGTGCACGGCGACGCTGCCGGAGCCGTAGTTCGTGCTCAGCAGCCAGCGTCCGGAGGGGTGCACGGAGAGGTGGGTGGTCCCGGAGCCGCCGGTGGGACGGCTGCCCAGCACTTCGTACGTCCCGTCCGGCGCGATTCTCACGGCGGTGACGGCCCCCGCCTCCTGCTCGGCGACCGCGTAGACGGTGGTGCCGGAGGGGTGGAGGGCCAGGTAGGAGGGGTTCTCGACGCCGGTGATCACGGGGCCCGAGGTGATCGCGCCGGTGCCGGTGTCGTACGCGGCGGTGCCGATGCCGATGCCGCCGCCCGCGTCGGAGGTGTACGTGCCGAGCAGTAGCGGGCGGGTGGCGCGGGGGGCGGCGGGCGCGGGGGCCGGGCGGGCGGCGGCGTGGGCGGGCGCGGCGAGGGCGGGTCCTGCGGCCGCCAGGGCGGCGGTGGCCAGCAGGCCGCCGAGGAAGCCGCGACGGCCCGGGAGGGCGGGAGCGGGGCGGTCGAGGTCGGAGCGCGGGTGGGGGGACGGCTTCATGCGAAACACCTCGGGTGGGGTCGGCTGCTTCGGATGCGTCCGCCACCCTGGCCCGTCGACGCCCGCCCGGCAAGAGGTGCAACAAGAGTTGCATGCTCCGCAACGCCCGGAGGTGGCAGCGGATCAGTCGCCCGCCTGGATGTCCCCCCTGGTCGAGGAGGCGATGGCGTCGCCGTGCGCGAAGTCGCCGGGCGGGATGCCCGGGTGGTGCCCCTCCCGGTCGGGGGCGACCTCCGCCGCCGGGCCGAGGGCGAGCCGGGAAACGATCCGGTAGCGGTCGCCCCGGTAGAGCGAGTGGACGTACTCCACCGGCCGGCCCGTGGTGTCCGAGGTCAGCCGCTCGAAGAGCAGCGCCGGGGACAGCTCCGGAACGTCGAGCAGCCCCGCCTCGGCGCGGGTGACGACGGTGGGCTCGATCGCCTGTACCGCCTCGTGGACGTGCACACCGTGGGTGGCGCGCAGATGCTCGTACAGGTCGCCGCTCTCCAGCTCCTGCGCGCTGAGCCCCGGCACCAGCTCCGCCCGGATGTGCAGGTGCTCGATGGCCATCGGCGCCCCGTCGACCAGCCGCAGCCGTGCCACGTAGACGATCTCGGCGGCGGGCGACATGCGCAGCTTGCGGCCGACCCGGGCCCCCGCCTGGAGGGTGGTGAACTCCAGCAGCCGGCTCGACCAGGCGCCCGCCGCCTGCGGCACGCTCAGCGCGCGGTCCCCGGCGACCAGCTCCTGGGTGATCTTGGCGGGGGCGACGAACATGCCCCGGCCGTGCTCGCGCACCAGGAGCCCGGCGGCGACCAGTTCGTCGACCGCCGCGCGCACGGTGGGCCGCGACACGCCGAGCCGGGCGCACAGCGCGCGCTCCGAGGGGATGGCGTCCCCGGGGCTGCGCGACTCGATCAGCTCCAGTACGGCATCCCTGGTGCGCTCCCGTTTGAGCACCGTCCCCGGCACGTCCCCACCCATGCTCTCCCCTCCCGACGACTGGTTTTTTTTACCAGTTGACCACCTCGATGCCCCAACTGGCCTGCTGGTCAGGCGAAGTGTAACGCCCACCACGGCCGGATCGGTCGTTCACGTTACGCCTAGATCACCAATTGCCCTTTGTACGCAGGGGGTTGACGGTCCCATTGGTCTATGCCACCTTCATCCACCACCGACAGGCAAGCTGTCCAGTGAGCTCCACTGGTCAGGTGGTCAGGCCTCGTCAGGTCCGTCCCATCCGTATCGCTTCCGAGGTGAACCGTGAAGTACCGCTTGCTCGCCGGTGGGTCCGTGCTCGTCCTGACCGCCGCGCTCAGTGCCTGTAGTTCGTCGTCCGGGTCCGACTCCGGGAACGGGGACGGCCGGACGACGGTGGATGTCTGGCTGATGCGCGACAGCGTCTCGGCGCAGTTCCAGAAGGAGTTCACCGCGGACTTCGAGAAGCGCCACCCGTCGATCGACGTGAAGATCCAGATCCAGGAGTGGGACGGGATCGGCCAGAAGATCACCGCCGCCCTGGCCAGCAACGACGCCCCGGACGTCATCGAGGCGGGCAACACCCAGGTGGCGCAGTTCGCGGAGAGCGGCGGGCTGCTCGACCTCAGCGACCGCAAGGCCGAGCTGAACGGTGAGGACTGGCTGAGCGGTCTGGCCGAGCCGGGATCGTACGAGGGCAAGCAGTACGGGATCCCCTACTACGCGGCGAACCGGGTGGTCATCTACCGCACCGACCTCTTCGAGAAGGCGGGCGTCGACGCGGCGGAGATCAAGACGCGCGAGCAGTGGACCGACGCTACCAAGGAACTCAACAAGGGTGGCACGCAGGGCATCTACCTGCCGGGGCAGATGTGGTACGCGCTGGCCGGCTTCATCTGGGACGAGGGCGGCGACCTTGCAGCCGAGTCCGGCGGTGAGTGGTCCGGCGCGCTGGACACCCCCGAGGCGCTGCGCGGCATGGAGTTCTACGAGCAGCTCCAGGCGCTCGGCAAGGGCCCCAAGGACTCCGACGAGGACGACCCGCCGCAGGCCGAGGTGATGGCCCAGGGGAAGGTGGCCCAGGTCATCTCCACGCCGGGCGGGGCCAAGGTCATCGAGGAGAACAACCCCGAACTCAAGGGCAAGCTCGCCTTCTTCCCCATCCCGGGCAAGACGGCGGACACCCCGGGTGCGGTCTTCACCGGCGGCTCCGACCTCGTCGTGCCGGCCGCCGCGGCCCATCCCGACGAGGCGGTCACCTTCATCAAGGAGCTGACCGGGGACACCTGGCAGAAGAAGCTCGCCGTCGCCATGAGCTATGTGCCGAACCGGACCACCCTGGCCTCCGCCGTGGCCGACGACCCGGGGGCCGCCGCGATGGCGGTCGGCGCGGCCAACGGGCACGCCACCCCCAACACCCCGGGCTGGGCGGCGGTCGAGGCGGAGAACCCGATCAAGGACTACATGACGGCCGTGCTCACCGGCGGCGATCCGGCGAAGGAGGCGGCGAAGGCCTCGCAGGACATCACCCGGGCCATGAACACCGGTTCCTGACCCGTCCGTCCCGTCCGGTTCCATTCCATTCCATTCCGTTCCGTTCCGTTCCGAGAACAGCAGGAAGGAGGCGTGCCGTGCCGGTCGTCGACCAACGGACCGCACCCCGCACACCCCGGCGACGCCCGGCCCCGCGCCTCGCCGTACGCAAGGACCCGTCCCCGCGGGGGAGGGCCCACGGCCTCTGGCCGTACGCACTCATCGCCCCGGCCGTCGGCGGCATGCTCTATCTGCTGGTCTACCCGCTGGTGCGGGCCGTCCTGATCTCGTTCCAGGACTTCCGGCTGCGCCAACTCATCGCCGGTGAAGCGGAGTTCGTCGGGCTGCGCAACTACCGGGAGCTGCTGACGGACCCCCGGTTCTGGGAGGTGGTCCGCCGCACCTTCCTGTTCATGGCGATCAACGTCGTCCTGATCATGGTCATCGCCACCCTGGTCGCCCTGATGGTGGAGCGGCTGGGCCGGATCGGGCGAACGGTGGTGCTGTGCTCGCTGGTGCTGGCGTGGGCGATGCCGGTGGTGGCGGCGACCACGGTGTTCCAGTGGCTGTTCCACTCGGAGTTCGGCATCGTCAACTGGTCACTGACCTCGCTCGGTTTCGCCTCCTTCGAGCGCTATCCGTGGTTCGCCGACGGGACGGCTGCCTTCGCCATCCTGGTGACGCTGATCGTCTGGCAATCGGTGCCGTTCGCCGCGATCACCTTGTACTCCGCGCTGACCACGGTGCCGCTGGAGCTGTACGAGTCGGCGCGGCTGGACGGGGCCGGCGCGGGTCGGATCTTCCGCTCGGTCACCTTCCCGATGCTGCGGCCGATCTTTCTGCTGGTCCTCTCGCTGGAGGTGATCTGGACGTTCAAGGCGTTCGTCCAGATCTGGGTGATGACCCGGGGCGGGCCGGGCGACGCGACGACGATCCTGCCGGTCTACGCGGTCCAGACGGCACTCTCAGGTCAGCGGTACGACCTCGGCTCCGCCGCCTCGATGGTCACTGTGGTCCTGATGTCCGGAGTACTCGTCCTCTACTTCCGCCAGATGCTCCGCCAGGAGGACGAGACCCGATGAACACCCGCACAGCACGCCCGCGCCTTCGCCGACTTCCACTGAACATCGCCGCCGCCGTGACCGTCGTGATCTGCCTCTTCCCCGTGTACTGGATGATCTCCACGGCCTTCAAGCCGTCCAAGGACATCCAGTCCGCCGATCCGCAGCTCTTCCCGCACACCTGGACCCTCGACCACTTCCAACGGGCCGTGGAGGCGGACGGGTTCGCCCTGTTCTGGCGCAACAGCATCCTGGTCACGCTCGGGGCCGTCCTGCTGGCGCTGCTGGTGGCGCTGGGCGCGGCGTTCGCGGTTGCCCGGATGAGGTGGAAGGGGCGACGGCAGTTCATGCTGATGATCTTCATCGCGCAGATGGCGCCCTGGGAGTCACTGATCATCCCGGTCTACATCATCTCGCGGGACACGAACATGCTCGACCGGCTGCCGACGCTGACGCTGATCTACTTCATGATCACGCTGCCGTTCACCGTCGTGGTGCTGCGCGGCTTCATCGGGACGATCCCGCCGGAGCTGGAGGAGGCCGCGCAGGTCGACGGCTGCACCCGGACCGGGGCGTTCTGGCGGGTGGCGATGCCGTTGCTGGCGCCGGGGCTGATGGCGACCTCGCTGTTCGGCTTCATCACCGCCTGGAACGAGTTCGCCTATGCCAACTTCCTGATCATCAAGCAGCAGGACAACCGGACGCTGCCGGTCTGGCTGTCGTCCTTCCAGAACACCTTCGGCACCGACTGGGGCGCCACGATGGCCGCCTCCACCCTCTTCGCGCTGCCCGCCCTGGTGATCTTCCTGCTGCTCCAGCGCCATGTCACGTCCGGCTTCGCCGCCGGCGCCGTCAAGGGCTGAGCAGCGAAGAACGCCCTGCCGCCACCGATGCCACCCGCTGCCCGCGAACCGACCCCGGAGGCCCCTGTGCCCGCATCGCGCCCCGCCCTCTGTCTCCTCCCCCGCCCCAGCAAGGTCTCCTCGCTGGGCGGCATGCTCACCCTCGACCGGGACACGGCCGTCCGGGCGCTGCCGGGGTCGGAGCCGGCGGCGGACCTGCTGCGCTCCCTGGTCGGCCGCCCTTCCGGGCTCCCCCTCGCCCCGTCGCCGGACGGCAGGATCGTGCTCGCCCTGGACGACCGGCTCGGCGGCCTCGGCGAGGAGGGGTACGGGCTGACGGTCTCCCCGCAGGCGCTCCAGTTGCGCGCCGCCCACCTCACGGGGCTGCTCCGGGGCGTCCAGACGATCCGCCAACTCCTGCCCGTCGAGGCCCTGTCGGGCGGGGCGGCGGCCACCGGCTCCTGGGAACTGCCCTGCGTCGAGATCACCGACGTGCCGGACCGGCCGTGGCGCGGGGCGATGCTGGACGTGGCGCGGCGCTTCCAGCCGATCGGCTTCGTACGCCGGTACGTGGACCTGATGGCGCTGCACAAGCTGAACGTCCTGCACCTCCACCTCACCGACGACCAGGGCTGGCGGATGCCGGTGGACGCCTACCCCCGGCTGGTCTCGGTCGGCTCCCGGCGGGCGAGGTCACAGAAGGGCCCGACCGGTCCGGACGGAGCGCATTTCGACGCGGTGCCACACGAAGGGCACTACTCCAAGGCGGAGTTGAGGGGTCTGGTGCGGTACGCGGCGGAGCGCGGGATCACCGTCGTACCGGAGATCGAGATGCCCGGCCATGTGCGGGCCGCGCTCGCCGCCTACCCGGAGCTGGGCAACCACCCGGGGCGGCAGCTGGACGTGTGGACCCGCTGGGGGGTGTGCGACACGATCCTCGGCGTGCACGAGGAGGTCTTCGCCTTCTGCCGGGCCGTGCTGGACGAGGTGATGGACGTCTTCCCGTCGCCGTACATCCACATCGGGGGCGAGGAGTGCCCGACCACCGAGTGGGAGGACAGCCCGGCCGCCCGGGAGCGCGCGGCGTCCCTCGGGCTCGCGGGCCCGGCAGAGCTGCACGGCTGGTTCATGGGCCGGGTCGGGGCGTTCCTGGTGGAGCGCGGCCGGATCCCGCTCGGCTGGGTCGAGAACGGTGCCGAACTCCCCCCGGAGTTCACCGTGATGACCTGGCGCGACGCCACGCACGCCCGGGCCGCCGCCCGCCGCGGCCATCAGGTGATCGCCGCGCACCACCGGGCGACCTATCTCGACTACGCCCAGTCCACGGACCCGTCCGAGCCGGTCGCCCAGCCCGGGGCGCCGGTTCCCCTGCACACGGTCCACGGCTACGAACCGGCCCCGCAGGACTGGCCGGAGGCGGAGCGGGCCCGGGTGCTCGGGACGCAGGCCCAGCTGTGGACCGAGTACGCCCGTACCTCCGAGGAGATCGAGTACCTCAGCTTCCCCCGGCTCTGTGCGCTGGCCGACCGTTCCTGGTCCGGCGGGCGCGGCGACTGGCCGGGGTTCGTCGAGCGGCTGCGCCACCACACCGCCCGACTGGACGCCCTGGGCGTCCGCTACCGCCCACTGGACGCGCACTCGCTCGCGCCCACCACCAGCAGCACCACCACTTCCGCCACCCCAACCCCGTCCCCGTCCCCGTCCGCAGGAACAGCGCGACTCCACCCGTAACCCGTCCCCCACCACCGTTCCGGAGAGGAACACGCCTGTGAACACGCCTGTGAACACACCACCCACCCACCGCCGCCGGAGCAGGCTGCGCACCGCCGCCGCCTCGGCCGCCGCCGTGGCCCTGGCCGCCACCGGTCTCGCCGCGTGGCCGTCCTCGGCCTCCGCAGCGGCGGACGGGATCGTCGTCCAGTACCGGACGAGCGCGTCCGGTGCGAGCGCCGACCAGAGCGAGCCGTGGCTGAAGGTCCGTAACGCCGGCTCCACCTCCGTCCCGCTGAGCAGCGTCAAGGTGCGCTACTACTTCAAGGCCGACTCGGCGTCCGCCGCCTACCGGTTCGCCTGTTCCTGGGCGGTGAAGGGGTGCGCGAACATCACCGGTACGTTCGGGACGCTCGCCGACCCGACCGCCACCGCCGACCGCTATCTGGAGATCGGCTTCACCGCCGGGGCGGGCTCGCTCGCCCCGGGCGCGGACACGGGCGATATGCAACTCCGTTTCCACCAGGCGTCCTGGGCCTCGCTCGTGCAGTCCGACGACTACTCCTTCGGCGCGGACCGGACCGCGTACGGCGACTGGTCCAAGGTGACGGCCCATGTCTCGGGCGCGACAGTGTGGGGCGAGGCTCCCGGCGGCAACGGCCCGACCGATCCGCCGGACCCGACTGACCCGCCCACCGACCCGCCGGGGGACGCGCCGACGCTGTTCGACGACTTCGACTACAGCTCCCACACCGACCCGAAGATCAACGCGAACGGCTGGAGCGTACGGTCCAACTCCGGCGGTCCGGGGGTGCCGGGCGCGACCTGGGCCCCGGAGAACATCACCTTCGCCGACCAGAGCGGGAACTCGGTGATGAACCTGGAGACCTCGACGGCCGGCACGGGCGCTTCGACGAAGCACACCGAGATCCTGACGCAGTCGATGAAGTTCAAGAACGGGACGTACGCGTCCCGGGTGAAGTTCAGCGACGCGCCGCGCTCGGGCCCGGACGGCGACCGGATCGTGCAGACGTTCTTCACCATCAACGACCTCAAGGCGCCGATGGCGGACGACTACGCGGAGTACGACTTCGAGTATCTGCCGAACGGCGGCTGGGGCGAGCCGGCGAACATCCTCTACACCACGTCCTGGGAGACCTACCGGCCCGACCCGTGGGAGGCGGTCAACGCGCACAGCGAGGTCCGGGCGTCGTACGCGGGCTGGCACGACCTGGTGGTGACGATCGACGACAACCAGATCACGTACTACGTCGACGGCCAGCACTTCGGGACGCACGGGGCGGCGTATCTGCCCGAGCGGCCTATGTCGATCAACTTCAACCAGTGGCTGATCGACCTGCAGGGCCAGCCGAGCACGACGCCCCGCGCCTACGACCAGCAGGTGGACTACGTCCTGCATGTGAAGGACCAGGTGCTCACCCCCTCGCAGGTGAACGCGATGGTCGGGGCGTACCGCAGTGCGGGGACGAGCTTCGAGGACACGGTTCCGGCGGGATAGCGGTCCGCGCCGGAGCGGCGCGTACGGCGTGAAAAGCAGGGCGGGGGGGGGGTCGACGGCGCA
>NZ_JBHXJG010000189.1:0-14639 GCF_042723425.1 Streptomyces sp. NPDC058375
GCCCGGCACGGCGTCGGCGCGGGCGCGGCGGCCGTCGTCTCCGCCGCGCTCGGCGTCGTCGCCCTGACCGGCGCGTGGACCGGCCGGGTCGCCGCCGAGCGCGAGACGCTCATCGGCCAGATCAAGACCTCCGGCGGCGGCAGCCCGGCCCAGCAGATCTCCGAGATCTACGGGGACGCCTGGCACGCCACCGCCCTGATCAACGGCGTCTTCGCCGTGCTGGCCCTGCTCGTCGGCGTCTTCGTCCTGGTCCGCCCCGCCTTCGGCACCCCCTCCGAGAAGCCGCAGCCCACCTGGGTCCGCGCCGTCGCGCTGGCCGGCGTCGCCCTCGGCGTCCTCGGCGTGCTGATCTCCGCGGGCATGTACTTCGACCTCTTCGCCGCCCTGCCCAGCGCGGGCGCCCCGGCCGCCGGCTGACTCCGGGCGTAGGCCCCGGGCAAGGGCCCCGTAGGGCCGGTCCTAAGGCCCTCGCCCGCCCCTCGGACACGGGGTGGGCCCGCCTAAGGCCCCCACCGCCGCGAAGATGCGGAACTCGACCGATGCGGCGCCCCCTCCTGGCCGACGACAGTGGACACACAGCGGACACAGGGCCCCGGCCGACCGGCCGGAGTACCCCTCCGGTCCGCTGCCACGACCAGGAGTCAGGGGCACCGCATGTACGAGTACGAGCTCTACCGCTACACCTCCGCCGAGTTGATCCGCCGGGCCGACGCCGAGCGCGAGATCGGCCGGGCCCGCCGCACCCGCCGGGCCGCCCGCCGTACCGGACGCGGTGACCCCGAGGGGAAGGTGAGGGAGGAGGACCGCAACCGCTTCGCCCCGGCCGCCTGACGATGGCCCGGCCCGGGACGAACCCCGCGCCGGACCCCGGTCCCGCCGACGCCCCCTCCGTACCGGGCACGACGGCACCGGGCACGACGGCACCGGGCACGACGGCACCGCGCACGACGGCACCGCGCACGACGGCACCGGGCGCGGCGGGGCCGGGCCCGATCACACCGGACCCGATCACACCGGGCGCGGCAGCACCGGACGCATCGGGACAGACCCACGCCGGGCACGCCGCGAGCATGATCACCCTTGGCGAAAAGGCGCCCGCCGCCTCGTACGCGTATGCGATGCTCGGCCGCGTGGAGACCAGGTCAGTCAGCCCCGTGTTCGTCGGGCGCGCCGAGGAGCTCGCCTCGCTCACCGAGGCGCTCGGGCGGGCCGCGTCCGGCGACCCCCAGGCCCTGCTGATCGGCGGCGAGGCGGGCGTCGGCAAGACCCGGCTGGTCGAGCACTTCGTCACGGCCGCCGAGCGGCGCGACGCCGTGGTGGCCGTCGGATCCTGCGTCGAGATCGGGGCCGACGGGCTGCCGTTCGCCCCCTTCCCGACCGCCCTGCGCGCCCTGCGGCGGGCCCTGCCCGAAGAGATGGCCGCCGCCGTCGCCGGCCAGGAGGGCGAGCTGGCCCGGCTGCTGCCCGAGCTGGGCGAGGCCCACCGGGACGCCACCGACGAGCACAGCACCGCCCGCCTCTTCGAACTCACCGCCCGGCTGCTGGAGCGGATCTCCGCCGACCGGGCGGTCGTCCTCGTCCTGGAGGACCTGCACTGGGCGGACGCCTCCACCCGGCATCTGCTCGCCTATCTCTTCCGCACCCTGAGCGCCGGCCGCCTCATGGTCGTCGGCACCTACCGCGCCGACGACATCCACCGCCGCCACCCGCTGCGCCCGCTCCTCGCCGAGCTGGACCGGCTGCGCACCGTCACCCGCGTCGAACTCGACCGGTTCAGCCACGACGAGGTCGGCCGCCAGCTCGCCGGGATCCTCGCCGAGATCCCCGAGGCCGCACTCGTCGACGAGATCTTCGACCGCTCGGACGGCAACGCCTTCTTCGTCGAGGAGCTGGCCCGCTCCCTGGAGTGCTGCGGCGACAGCTCCGGACTGACCGAATCGCTCCGTGACCTCCTGCTCGTCCGCGTGGAGGCGCTTCCCGAGCACGCCCAGCGGGTCGCCCGGATCGTCGCCGAGGGCGGCTCCTTCGTCGAACACGAACTGCTCGCCGCCGTCGCCGGCCTCGGCGAGGACGAGCTCGACGAGGCCCTGCGCGCGGCCGTCGGCGCCAACCTGCTGCAACCCGCGCCCGACACGAACGGCTACCGCTTCCGGCACTCGCTCGTCCGCGAGGCCGTCAGCGACGACCTGCTGCCCGGCGAACGCACCCGCGTCAACCGCCGGTACGCCGAAGCCCTGGAGGCCGATCCCTCCCTCGTCCGGGACGACGAACGCGCCACCCGCCTCGCCAGCTACTGGTACGCCGCCCACGACGCCCCCAAGGCCCTTCCCGCCGTCCTCCGGGCCGCCGTCGAGGCCCGCCGCCGCTACGCCTACTCCGAGCAACTGAGGCTGCTGGAGCGGGCGATGGAGCTCTGGGACGACGTCCCCGACGCGGTACGCGCCACCCTGCGCCCCTTCGACTACGCGGAGGTCTACCCGGGCTCCGGCCGCGACCCGGAGAACACGCCGCTGCGCTATCTGGACGTGATGGCCGAGGCCACCGTCGCCGCCCACTTCGGCGGCGACCGCAAACGCGCCCTGGCCATCTCCAAGAAGGCCATGCGGGTCCTGGAGTCCGAGGCCGACCCGCTGCGCGAGGCCTGGTTCCTGGTGCAGCGCAGCCGACTGGTGCAGGGGCTCGACAAGGGAGACGGCTGGGAGGAGCTGGCCACCGCGCAGGAACGGGTGCGCGGACTGCCGCCGTCCCCCGTGCAGGCCGACGTCCTGACCAACGTGGCCAGTTGGAAGGCGCTGCACCGGCCGGGCCCGGAGGCGCTCGCCGACAGCGACCGCGCCGTGGAGTACGCCCGGCTCGTCGGCGACGAGTACATCGAGCTGCACGCCCGCCTCACCCGGGGCTGGCTCACCGCGGACGCCGGCGGAGTCGAGGACGGCCTCGCCGAGATGTACGTCGTCCGCGACCGCGCCGAGAAGCTGCACCTGATGAACCTCCTCGGCCGGGTCAGCGTCAACCTGCCCTCCTCGCTGGAGGCGATGGGCCGCTCGCTGGAGGCCGTCGCCGCCGCCGACCACGGCATCGAGATCTGCCACAGCCACGGCCTGGCCGACTCCGGGGCCTGGGTGTACGCCAACCAGTCCCAGTCCCTGTTCTCCCTCGGGCACTGGCCCCAGAGCGAGGCCGCCGCCGCGTCCTCCGCCCGCCTGGCGCTGGGCCCCAAGTCGAAAGGCCTCGCCGCCCTCCGCCGTACCGAACTGGCCGTCGCCCGCGGGGATCTCGCCGAGGGGGAGGAGTTGCTCGCCCTGGTCCGCAAGCACTTCGGGCAGCGCGATCCGCAGCACCAGCACCTGGTCGACCCCGTCCGGCACGGCATGGTGCTGGCCGTCTCCCAGGGCAGGCTCGCCGAGGCACGGGCCGCGTTCGAGGAGCTGGCCCGGCCCGGCTTCCCGCCCGGCACCCAGCGCTACGCCCTGCCGCTGCTCCAGACCGCCGCCATGATCGAGGCGGACCACCGCGGACTGCCCGCCGCCGAACCGGACCGCCCGGAGCTGCTGGCCCTGATCCGCCGGTGTCTGAAGAACCTTCCGATGCTCGTCCCCGTATGGGTGGCCTACGGCGTCTTCATCGAGGCGGAGCTGGCCCGCGCGGAGGGCGCGGACACCCCCGACGACTGGGCCCGCGCCGCCGAAGCCTTCGGGCCGCTGTGCCGCCCGTACCAACTGGCCCAGATCCACCGCCGCTGGGCCGAATCCCTGCTCATCGCCCCCGGCGGCCGGTCCACCGCCACGGCCCTGCTGCACCGCTCCCTGGAGACCGCCCGCCACCTCGGCGCCCGCCCGCTCGCCGAGGCGGTCGAACAGCTGGCGGCCCGCGCCCGCATCACCCTGGACGGCTCCGGCGCGGCACCCGGCCACGACACCGGGATCCACCCGGCCGTCCTGACCGACGCGGCCGGTGACGCCCCCGAGCCCTCACCGGCCGAGGAGCAGGACCCCGCCATCGCCGCCGTGGCCTCCTTCGGGCTGACCCCGCGTGAGCAGGACGTGCACCGGCTGGTCGCGGCCGGACACACCAACCGCCGGATCGCCGAGGAGCTGTTCATCTCCCCGAAGACCGCGAGCGTCCACGTCTCCAACATCCTGGCCAAGCTCGGCGTCTCCAGCCGGGGCGAGGCAGCGGCCCTCGCCCACCGCCTGAGGCTCTACCCGGCGGCGTAGGGCGGCGCCGGCCCGCTACTCCACCTCCACCTGGAGGACCCGGTCGTCCCCGGGCTTCTGCGTGCCCCGTCCGTCCGTGTTGCTGGTGACCAGCCACAGGCGGTCGCTCCCCGCACTCACCACGGTGCGCAGGCGGCCGTGCTCCTCCTCCAGGAACGCTTGGGGGTCGGCATGAGGTTCCTCCGCCTTCTCGCCCGACAGCGGAATCCGCCACAGCCGCTCGCCGCGCAGTCCGGCCATCCAGATGGAGCCCTCCGCGTACGCGATCCCGCTGGGGGAGGCCTCCGAGGTCTTCCACTGCGCCACCGGGTCGATGAACCCGTCCTCGCCCTCCTCGCCCTCCACCTCGGGCCAGCCGTAGTTCCCGCCGGGCTCGATCAGATTCAGCTCGTCCCAGGTGTTCTGCCCGAACTCCGCGGCCCACAGCCGCTTCTCCTTGTCCCAGGCGAGCCCCTGCACATTGCGGTGGCCGTACGAATACACCACCGAGTCCGCCTCCGGATTGCCGTGCACCGGCTCGCCGTCGGGGGTCATCCGCAGGATCTTGCCCGCCAGCGACTCCTTGTCCTGGGACAGCTCCGTGTCCCCCGCCTCGCCCGTGCCCGCGTACAGCATCTTGTCCGGGCCGAAGGCGATCCGGCCGCCGTTGTGGATGCTGCCCTTGGGGATACCCCGCAGCACGGTGTCCGGGGCGCCGAGCTGCTGCCCCGCCGGGCGCTTCTCGTCGTAGCTCATCCGGACGATCCGGTTGTCGGACGTGGTGGTGAAGTAGGCGTACACCAGCTGGTCCGCGCCGAACGTCGAGGAGACGGCGAGCCCGAGCAGCCCGCCCTCGCCGGCCGGGGACACCCCGGGCACCGAGCCCAGCAGCGTCTTCTTCCCGCTCTCGCCGTCGATCCGGTGGACCGTGCCCTCGTCCCGCGAGGACACCAGCAGATCGCCGCCCGGCAGCGCGGCGAGACCCCAGGGCGACTTCAGGTCCTCGGTCAGCGTCGAGACGACCTTCGCCGAACCCTTCTCGGGCGGCAGGTCCGCCGACCGGCCCGGGGAGGCCGGGGGAGCGGAGCCCCCCGTAGCGGTCGGGGAACCGGCGGGCCGGCCGGACGCGCCACCGTCCCCGTCCCCGTCGCCGGAACACGCGGCGGACAGCAGCAGGGCGGCCGACGCCACCGCGGCCACCGCCCCTCTGCGCACGGCCGGGGACTGCACACGTCCGAACAGAGCACCACGCACGGAACCGATCCTTTCGACGGTTGCCCGACCACCTGCTCCTGCACCGGGTTCCTACACCCTGTTCCTACACCTGGGCCGATCCAGAAGTTCCCGATCCGCCCATTCTCCCGCCGTACGGGCCGCGACGCTCAGTCCCACGACTCCCGGGCGGCGGGCAGGGCGTCGATCTCCGCCAGATCCCGGTCGTCCAGGACCACCCGTGCCGCCCCGGCGTTCTCCACCGCCCAGCGCTCCCGCTTCGCCCCCGGCACCGGCACCACATGCGGACCCTGGCGCAGCACCCACGCCAGCGCCACCTGCGCCACACTCGCCCCCCGGCGCTCCGCGACCCGCCGCAGACCGGCCACCACCGGCTGGTTCGCCGCCATCACCTCGGCCGTGAACCGCGGATGCCTGGCCCGCAGATCCTCCGGCTCGAACCCCTGCCCCGGTTTCAGCGTCCCGGTCAGATAACCGCTGCCCAGCGGCATCGCGGCCAGCAGTCCCACTCCGCGCGCCACGCACCACGGCAGCAGCTCCGCCAGCGCCTCCCGCGACCACACCGACAGCTCCGCCTCGACGGCGCTGACCGGGAAGACCTGCTGGACCCGCTCCAACTGCCGAATCGTTCCCTCGAACGGGCCCTCGCCCGACCGGCGCGGGGCCCGCGCCCCCACGGCGCACAGTCCCAGCGAGCGCACCTTGCCCACGGTGACCAGCTCCGCCATCGCACCCCAGGTCTCCTCCACCGGCACCTCGGGGTCGGCCCGGTGCAGCTGGTACAGGTCGATCACATCGGTCTGGAGCCGCCGCAGCGAGGCGTCGCAGGCCCGCCGCACGTATCCCGGCCGGCCGTTCGCGACGATGTGCTGATCACCCACCAGCAGACCGCACTTGGTCGAGACGAACGCCTCCTCGCGGCGGCCCTTCAGCGCCCGCCCCACCAGCAGCTCATTGGTGAACGGGCCGTACATGTCCGCGGTGTCGAGCAGCCGGACGCCCGCGTCCAGCGCCGCGTGCACCGTCCGTACCGAACGGTCGCCGAGCTGCTGCGACGCGCTGTAACCCCAGCTCATCGGCATGCAGCCGAGACCGACCGCACCCACGGCAAGCCCCGCCGCCCCGATAGTCCTGCACTCCAACTCCCCGAACCCTCCCTAGGACCTCCGCGGTCACGGGGCCGTACCGCACCCAAAAGTAACCTCTGACCTCCCCGGGTCTTCGCGCAGCCGTCCTGGAGCACGCGCACACCCGTCGCATAGCCTCCTGACCATGACTGCGACGACTGCCGACGTGTGGCTGCCCTTCCCGGCCGAGGAGATCGACGGACTCCCGGAAGGGCCCAACTACCTGTTCTGGAACGGGGGCCCGGACTTCCCCGCCGATCCGGCCGACTGCGCCTATTACGTCGTTCCCTACATGCAGGGCCCCGAGGTCGCGCAGCGTCCGCTCGCCTCGATGGGCTCCGTCCAGGTGGTGCAGACGCTCTCCGCCGGCATCGACCACGTGGAACCCGGCCTCGGACTGCTGCCGGCCGGGGTGCGGCTCTGCAACGCCAAGGGGGTGCACGAGGCGTCCACCGCCGAGCTGACGCTCGCGCTGATCCTGGCCTCCCTGCGCGGGTTCCCCGGGTTCGTCCACGGCCAGGACAAGGAGGAGTGGCGGTCCGGCTTCTACCCGGCGCTCGCCGACAAGTCCGTCCTCATCGTGGGGTACGGATCCATCGGCTCGGCCATCGAGGACCGGCTCGTCCCGTTCGAGTGCGCGCGGGTGGTGCGCGTCGCACGCTCCGCACGGACCACCGCACGCGGTCCCGTACACACGCTCGACGATCTGCCCGCGCTGCTGCCCGAGGCCGACGTCGTGATCCTCTCCACCCCGCTGAACCCGTCCACGCAGGGGCTGGTGGGCGCCGACTTCCTCGCCGCGATGCGCGACGGAGCCCTCCTCGTCAACGTCGCCCGCGGCGGAGTCGTCGACAGCAAGGCCCTGTTGACCGAACTGGAATCCGGACGACTGCGCGCCGCCCTCGATGTGACCGACCCGGAACCCCTGCCCACCGGCCATCCTCTCTGGCATGCTCCGAATGTCTTGATCACACCTCATGTGGGCGGCAGCACCTCGGCGTTCGAACCGCGGGCCAAGCGGCTGCTGGCCGACCAGCTCACCCGGTTCACCGCCGGGGAGCCGGTGCGCAACGTCGTCACCACCACCGGCTGACCCCGCCGCCGCGGCCACGCTACGGGGTGGTCCGGATGCACGCAGTGCCGCTCACCTCGCCTTTCGTCACGGAGCGTAGAGAATCTATGGCCCTGAGTGACGGATCTGGTGTATCGTCCGATCCGGGGGGCTGCGCCGGGAAGGGACGGCGCGGGGGGAGCACCGGAACGCGAGGGGGCGACGGGCGATGTGCTGGCCATGGAGAGACGAGCCGACGCGGACGGGCGGACGGTCGCGGCCGCCCGCGCCGATGGGGCGCACCATCCGCCGATGGCCGGATCCCTGCCCCGGAACGACAGTGCCGGAGCGGCCCCGGCCGCCCCGGAGCGAGCGGCGTCGGCGGGGCCCCGCGAGGAGCCAGACGCCGGGGGGCAGCTGCCCGGCAGGCCCGGGGCGGGGAGCCCTCCGGTGAGCGCGCTGGGGGCCCTGCTCGCCCCGCGGTCCGAGTCCGGCTCCGCGGGGATGCGGTCCCGGATCCTGCTCGGCGTGGTCTGCGCGGGATATTCGGTGGGTGCCGCCTTCGGCTGGGGATCACCGCAAGTCGCCGTCTTCATGGGGGACTTCGGCCTCGCCGCGGCAGCCCTGGTCGCCGCGGTCTCCTGCTTCCTCTACGCGCGGACGGGCGCGGGCCGGCTGCGGCCCGCCTGGCTGCTGTTCTCGCTCTCCTCCCTGATGGCGGCCTGCGGAAACGCCGTCTGGGGGTGGTACGAGGTCATCCTCGGCATCCCCGTGCCCACGCCCTCCCTCGCCGACGTCTTCTTCCTCTGCTTCGCGCCGCCCGCCATCGTCGGGCTGCTCGTCCTCGCCAAACGGCCCGTCACCCGGGCCGGATGGGTCTGCCTGGCCCTGGACGCCTGGCTGATCGGCGGCTCCCTGCTGACGCTCGCCTGGAGCCTCGCCCTCGCGCACACCACGCATCTGGCGGGCGTCCAGGAGACCAGCGTGGCGCCCGCCGCCCTCTCGCTGGCCTATCCGCTGCTCGACATCGTGCTCGTCTCGATGGTGCTCGCCCTGCACTTCCGCCGGGCCGGGGTGAACCGCTCCGCGGTGAACACCGCCATCGCCGCCCTGGCGCTCACCGTGCTCAGCGACGCGGTGTTCACCTCGCCGCTGCTGCGCTCCACCTACCACTCGGGCCAACTGCTCGACGCCGGCTGGTTCGCCGGGTCGCTGCTCCTCGCCTACGCCCCCTGGGGTGCCCGGCGCGGAGCCGGGCCGACCGGCCGGCCCGGCCCCCCGCGGGCCATCGCCAGCCGCCCGATCGCCGGTTCCCTGGCCGCCCTGACCCCGTATCTCGCCGCCGCCGTCTGCACCCTGGGCATCCTGTACAACGTGGTCGAGGGCCGCCGGGTGGACCGGGTCGTCATCTTCACCGGCTGCACCGTCGTCCTGGCGCTGGTCGTCCGGCAGGGCATCATGCTCCTCGACAACATCTCCCTCACCCAGGAGCTGGCCCAGAAGGAGAACCACTTCCGCTCCCTGGTGCAGGGCTCCAGCGACGTCATCATGATCGCCGCGCCCAACGGCACCCTGCGCTACGTCAGCCCCGCCGCGGCAGGGGTCTATGGGCGTGAGGCGGAGGGGCTCGTCGGCTCCGAGCTGTCCTCGATCATCCACCCCGACGATCTCGGCCGGGTCGTCCACGAGGTGCGGCGCTTCCTCGCCGCCCCGCCCCACGAGGAACCCACCACCCGCATCGAATGCCGCTTCCGCTCGGGCGCCGGCGACTGGCTCAACGTCGAGTCCACCGTCAACCGCCACCAGGGCGGCCTCCTGCTCAACAGCCGGGACGTCACCGAACGGGTCAGGCTCCAGGCCCAGTTGCAGCACAACGCCGAGCACGACCCGCTCACCGACCTGCCCAACCGGGCCCTGTTCACCGCCCGGGTCCGCCAGGCGCTCGGCGGCCGGCGTGCGAGCGACCCCGGCACCGCCGTCCTCTTCATCGACCTCGACGGCTTCAAGCAGGTCAACGACACCATCGGTCACCAGGCGGGCGACGAACTGCTCATCCAGGCCGGCCGCCGTCTCCAGGACTCCGTCCGGGCCGGCGACACCGCCGCCCGGCTCGGCGGCGACGAGTTCGCCGCGCTCATCATGGGCGACGGCACCCGCGACCAGGGCGCCCGTGAATACCAGGTCCACGAGATCGCCGACCGGCTCCGCCTCACCCTCTCCCAGCCCTACCGGATCGGGGCCAGCGAGGTCCGGGTCGCCGCGTCCATCGGGGTCGCCTTCGCCGAGCCCGCCATCAGCCCCACCGACCTCATGCGCAACGCCGACCTCGCGATGTACCGCGCCAAGGCCGGCGGCAAGGACCGGGTCGAGCTGTACGCCCCGCAGATGCAGGCCGACGTCGTACGCCGCTCCGAGCTGGCCACCCGGCTGCGCACCGCCCTGCGCGACGGCGAGTTCGCCCTGCTGCACCAGCCCGTCGTCCACCTCGCCAGCGGGTCCGTCGCCGCCGTCGCCGCCCAGGCCCGCTGGCGTTCCGCCCAGGGGATCCTGTTCACCCCCGCCGAGTTCCTGCGGGTCTCCGGCGACGACGACCGCACCGCCGAGCTGGGCCGCTGGCTCCTGGAGGAGGCGGTGGCCCAGGCCGCCGACCGCGCCAGGGCCGGGCACCCCGTCGCCGTCTCCGTCCGGCTCTCCGCCGCCCGGCTGCTGGACGCGGCCCCGCCCCCCGGCTCCATCGAGGCGCTGCTGACCCGCCACGGCCTGCCCTCGGGCGCCCTGATGATCGAGGTCGCCGACAGCGACCCGCGCGTCTCCTTCGACGCCCTGGAGCAGCGCCTGGTGGCCCTGCGCCGCCTCGGCGTACGGATCGCGCTCGACGGCTTCGGCAGCGGCTTCGCGGCGATCAACGCGCTGCGCCGGCTCCCCATCGACGTACTGAAGCTCGACCGGAACCTCGTGGAGGGGGTGGTCGAATCGGCCAGGCTGCACAAGATCACCAGCGGCCTCCTGCGGATCGCCTGCGACCTCGGCCTCCAGTCCGTGGCCGACGGCGTCGACGTGCCCGAGCAGGTCCTCGCCCTGCGCGCCATGGGCTGTACCCACGGCCAGGGGATGGCCTTCTCCGGCCCGCTCGACGAGTACCGACTGCGCCGCGCCCTGGTCCGCGGGGAGTTTCCCGTGCCGGGCATTCCCAGCCCCCGACCGGTGATGGCGGGCGGCTCGATCCCGCTGCTCACCGGATCACATACTGAGACGCCCGTCCCACCCACTTGACACGCCATGCGTGCCGGAGAGAGGGTCAATGCCATGCGCACCCGAATTCTCGTACTTGGAAAGCGCGTCGGCTGAAGCAGAGTCACTCCACGACACTCTGCGGACCGCACCCGGCGCGCTCCCCTCGCTTGCCTCACGGCACGAGGGGTTTTTTGTTGCACTGACACCTCTCAAAACGCTGCAAAACACCCGCGAAAACCCTCAGCTTCGAGAAGAGAATGCCGATGACCGAGCAGGCCACCGGGGCCCACCACCCGCAGCCGCGCGCCCGTAACGGCGGGCAGCCGTCCGTCACCGTTGAGCACGTCACGGGCGCGCAGTCCCTCATCCGCTCTCTCGAGGAAGTCGGCGCCGACACGGTATTCGGCATTCCCGGCGGCGCGATCCTCCCCGCCTACGACCCGATGATGGACTCCACCCGGGTCCGTCACGTCCTGGTCCGCCACGAGCAGGGCGCCGGCCACGCCGCCACCGGGTACGCGCAGGCCACCGGCAAGGTCGGCGTCTGCATGGCCACCTCGGGCCCCGGCGCCACCAACCTGGTCACCCCGATCGCCGACGCGCACATGGACTCCGTGCCGCTCGTCGCGATCACCGGCCAGGTCGCCTCCAAGGCCATCGGCACCGACGCCTTCCAGGAAGCCGACATCTGCGGCATCACGATGCCGATCACCAAGCACAACTTCCTGGTCACCAAAGCCGAGGACATCCCGCACACCATCGCCGAGGCCTTCCACATCGCCTCCACCGGCCGCCCCGGACCGGTCCTCGTCGACATCGCCAAGGACGCCCTCCAGGCGAAGACCACCTTCAGCTGGCCGCCCACCCAGGACCTGCCCGGCTACCGGCCGGTGACCAAGCCGCACGCCAAGCAGATCCGCGAGGCCGCCAAGCTGATCACCCAGTCCAAGCGCCCCGTGCTGTACGTCGGCGGCGGCGTCCTGAAGGCCGGGGCCACCGCCGAGCTGAAGGTCCTCGCGGAGCTGACCGGAGCGCCCGTCACCACCACCCTGATGGCGCTCGGCGCCTTCCCCGACAGCCACCCGCTGCACGTGGGAATGCCGGGCATGCACGGTGCGGTCACCGCCGTCACCGCGCTGCAGAAGGCCGACCTGATCGTCGCCCTCGGAGCCCGCTTCGACGACCGCGTCACCGGCAAGCTGGACAGCTTCGCCCCGTACGCCAAGATCGTCCACGCCGACATCGACCCCGCCGAGATCGGCAAGAACCGCACCGCCGACGTGCCCATCGTCGGCGACGCCCGCGAGGTCCTGGCCGACCTGGTCCAGGCCGTCCAGGCGGAGCACACCGAGGGCCACACCGGCGACTACACCGCGTGGTGGAAGGACCTCAACCGCTGGCGCGACACCTACCCGCTCGGCTACGACCTGCCCGAGGACGGCAGCCTCTCCCCGCAGCAGGTCATCCAGCGCATCGGCAAGCTCGCCCCCGAGGGCACGATCTTCGCGGCGGGCGTCGGCCAGCACCAGATGTGGGCCTCCCACTTCATCGACTACGAGCAGCCCGCCACCTGGCTCAACAGCGGCGGCGCCGGAACGATGGGGTACGCGGTCCCCGCCGCGATGGGCGCCAAGGCCGGCATGCCCGACCGCACGGTCTGGGCCATCGACGGCGACGGCTGCTTCCAGATGACCAACCAGGAACTGACCACCTGCGCGCTCAACAACATCCCGATCAAGGTCGCCGTCATCAACAACGGCGCCCTCGGGATGGTCCGCCAGTGGCAGACCCTCTTCTACAACCAGCGCTACTCCAACACCGTGCTGCACTCCGGCCCGGACGCGGACGGCAACGCCGCCAAGGGCACCCGCGTCCCGGACTTCGTCAAGCTGTCCGAGGCCATGGGCTGTTACGCCATCCGCTGCGAGGACCCGGCCGACCTGGACAAGGTCATCGAAGAGGCCAACTCCATCAACGACCGCCCCGTCGTGATCGACTTCATCGTCCACGAGGACGCCATGGTCTGGCCGATGGTCGCCGCCGGCACCTCCAACGACGAGGTCCAGGCCGCGCGCGGCGTCCGCCCCGACTTCGGCGACAACGAAGACGACTGAGAGACAGAGAGAGAACGACTCCCATGTCCGAAAAGCACACGCTCTCCGTCCTGGTCGAGAACAAGCCCGGTGTCCTCGCCCGGATCACCGCCCTGTTCTCCCGACGCGGCTTCAACATCGACTCGCTCGCGGTCGGTACGACCGAGCACCCCGACATCTCCCGCATCACCATCGTCGTGAATGTCGAGGGCCTGCCCCTGGAGCAGGTGACCAAGCAGCTCAACAAGCTGGTCAACGTCCTGAAGATCGTCGAACTCGAGCCGTCCGCTGCGATCCAGCGGGAGCTCGTCCTGGTGAAGGTCCGCGCCGACAGCGAGACCCGCTCCCAGATCGTCGAGATCGTCCAGCTGTTCCGCGCCAAGACCGTCGACGTCTCCCCGGAGGCCGTCACGATCGAGGCGACCGGAGGGGCCGACAAGCTGGAGGCGATGCTCAAGATGCTGGAGCAGTACGGCATCAAGGAGCTCGTCCAGTCCGGCACCATCGCCATAGGGCGCGGCGCGCGCTCGATCACCGACCGGTCCCTGCGCGCCCTCGACCGCTCGGCCTGAGCGGACCCGCGGAGCCCCCGGCCCCGCTCGCATGGCGAGACCCGACAACGCATACGACGCACCCCGCCGTACGGTGGGACGTAACACCTGCACACCAAGGAGAAGACCCAGTGGCCGAGCTGTTCTACGACGACGATGCCGACCTGTCCATCATCCAGGGCCGCAAGGTCGCGGTTCTCGGTTACGGCAGCCAGGGCCACGCCCACGCGCTGTCGCTCCGCGACTCCGGCGTCGACGTCCGCGTCGGTCTGCACGAGGGCTCGAAGTCCAAGGCCAAGGCCGAGGAGCAGGGCCTGCGCGTGGTGACCCCCTCCGAGGCGGCCGCCGAGGCCGACGTCATCATGATCCTCGTCCCGGACCCGATCCAGGCCCAGGTCTACGAGGAGTCCGTCAAGGACAACCTCAAGGACGGCGACGCGCTGTTCTTCGGCCACGGCCTGAACATCCGCTTCGGCTTCATCAAGCCGCCGGCCAACGTCGACGTCTGCATGGTCGCCCCCAAGGGCCCCGGCCACCTGGTCCGCCGCCAGTACGAGGAAGGCCGCGGCGTTCCCTGCATCGTGGCCGTCGAGCAGGACGCCTCGGGCAAGGGCCTGGAGCTCGCCCTCTCGTACGCCAAGGGCATCGGCGGCACCCGCGCCGGCGTCATCAAGACCACCTTCACCGAGGAGACCGAGACCGACCTGTTCGGTGAGCAGGCCGTCCTCTGCGGTGGCACCGCCGCCCTGGTCAAGGCCGGTTTCGAGACGCTGACCGAGGCCGGCTACCAGCCCGAGATCGCGTACTTCGAGTGCCTCCACGAGCTGAAGCTCATCGTCGACCTCATGTACGAGGGCGGCCTGGAGAAGATGCGCTGGTCCATCTCGGAGACCGCCGAGTGGGGCGACTACGTCACCGGCCCCCGGATCATCACCGACGCCACCAAGGCCGAGATGAAGAAGGTCCTCGCCGAGATCCAGGACGGCACCTTCGCCAAGAACTGGATGGCCGAGTACCACAACGGTCTGCCCAAGTACAACGAGTACAAGAAGGCCGACAGCGACCACCTGCTGGAGACCACCGGCCGTGAGCTGCGCAAGCTCATGAGCTGGGTGAACGACGAAGAGGCCTAGGCCTCGGGGGAGCGGGGCGGG
>NZ_JBHXJG010000190.1:0-14565 GCF_042723425.1 Streptomyces sp. NPDC058375
GGTACGGCGGAGCGCAGCCGGAGGCGGCGGTACAGCGGTAGGGCGCGTACGGGCGCGTGGGGGGATTTCACGGGGGCGGCTCCTGGCGTTCTGCCCCGGCACGGGGTGCGCCGGGATGCCGGGATGCTAAAAAGCGCCGCACCCGGGGGAGAAGCCCCGCGCACATTGCGTTCATAGTGTTCGCCCCGGCGGGTCGGGCCGCGGCACATGCCCACGAGCCGGCGCGCCCGGACGCCGACGCGCGGCTCGCCGTCGCGTCGCTCAGTCGGCTGCGCTCACCGCCGTCCTCACCAGCTCCCTCACCTGGTCCACGATGTCGGCGCGGTTGCGCTCGAACTCCGCGTCGGTGACCGTGCCGGTCTGCGGGTCCGTGTTCGCCGCGCCGAACTGGAGGACCGGGGTGTGGAGATGGCCGCCCGGCAGGTCCGGCAGCCCCAGCCGGTCGCGCAGCAGGGTGACCCGGTAGGCGATCTCGTTGGAGAGGTAGTCGCCGCCGCCTCCGGCCCGCGCCGCCGAGCCCGGGGTGGGGCCGTCGGGCCGGGTCACCGGTTGGGTGCCGCCCGCCGGGATCTCGGTGACCTCGGTGTTGTCGTACACCGGGAACCGGCCCGTGTCCGCCTCGGTGAGCTGCCGGTACGGGAGGGTGGTGGAGGTCCACTGCGGCTGGGTGCCCGGGTCGGTGACGGGGACGAGCCCGGTGCTGGAGGCGTTCTCGTTGTCGGCGAAGCCGCCGCGCCAGGCCCCGTTGGTGCGCTCCACGTCGAAGCGGCCCTGGCGGCCCTGGCTGACGGTGGTGAACAGGTCCAGACGCGGCAGCTGACGGGCCAGGGCCCGCTCGACGGCTCCCTCGGCGAAGTCCGCCCAGCGCACCGGGAAGACGACGGTCTCGATCCGGGCCGGCCCATCGGGCGTCTGCACCAGGGTGCCGTCCAGGGCGAGCGCGCTCGCCCCCGACGGGTTGCCGATCCGGACGTCCCGGTCCAGCGTGAACGGGTCGAAGCCGGTGACCAGGACCCGCTTCGTCCGGTGACCTGGGTGGCGAATGTCCGACTGCCCGCGCGATGCGGTCTCCAGGGCGGTGTGCAGGGCCCCGCGCCGCTCGTCGTCGAGGTCGAACCGAGGCGTCCACGCGCGCAGTTCGCGGCTGAGCGCGAGCCGGGCCCAGTAGAGCGGGCGGTCGTCGCCCCGGCTCAGGTCGCCCGTGGCGGGGCCACGTCCCTGGGCGCGGTCCACGGCGCGCCGCCACAGCGCCGAGGCGTGGCGGGTCACCGTTCGCTCGGCCTGCGCGTAGCTCCGCGAGCCTTGCAGGGCTCGTTCGAAGCGCGGGGCGAGGGCGTCGAATCCGCTGCGCCGCAGGATCTCCTGCGGGGCGGCCCGGTCGAGGCGCTGCTCCTCGACGGTCGCCGCGGTGGGGGTGCGGGTGCTGTCCGCGGGGGTCGCGGCGGCGGGCAGGGCGGAGCCCGCCAGGACGAGCAGGAGCGCCATGCCGCCGAGACCGAGCCGGGCCGTCGCGGGGAGTTGGTGGGTCACACGAATCCCTTTCGTTTCACCGGGTGGTCCCGCAGTATCGCGGCACGGCCCGAGGCGGAGCCATAGGGCAGGGCAGTGGGAGGCTCGTCCTCTCCAGCGGACTGAACCTCTGGCGCGCCGATCCTCCCTGGCCCGCGCCGCTCACGGGGCGTACGGTGTGGCGGCATGAAGATCCTCATCAGCGCCGACATGGAAGGCGCCACCGGAGTCACCTGGCCGGCCGACGTGCTGCCGGGGACTCCGCAGTGGGAGCGCTGCCGGTCGATGTTCACCTCGGACGTGAACGCGGCGGCGCTCGGCTTCCTGGACGGCGGCGCCGACGAGGTCCTGGTCAACGAGGCCCACTGGTCCATGCGCAACCTGCTGCTGGAGCACATGGACGAACGTGTTCAGATGCTGACCGGCAAGCACAAGTCGCTGTCCATGGTGGAGGGCATCCAGCACGGCGACGTGGACGCGGTGGCCTTCGTCGGCTATCACACCGGGGCCGGCACGGAGGGCGTCCTCGCCCACACCTACCTCGCGAACTCCATCACCGGTGTCTGGCTCAACGGCGTCCGTGCCAGTGAGGGTCTGCTCAACGCGCACGTCGCCGCGGAATACGGGGTGCCCGTCGTCCTCGTCACCGGCGACGACCTGACCTGCGTGGACGCCGATGGGTACGCCCCCGACGCCCGTAAGGTCGCCGTCAAGGACTACGTCTCCCGGTACGCGGCGGTGTGCCGCACCCCGGCCCGTACCGCCGCCGACATCAGGGCGGCGGCGAAAGCGGCCACCGTGCTCGCGGGCCGGCGGGAGCCCGTCACCGGGAAGACGTTCACCGTGGAGCTGGAGTTCGACGCCGAACATCTGGCGGCCGCCGCCACCGTCGTCCCCGGCGTGGCGCCGAGCGGCGAGAGGCGCGTCGCGTACACCAGCGCGACGATGTACGAAGGAATTCGCACGTTCAAGGCGGTGACGACGATCGTGTCGGCCGCCGTGGAGGAACAGTATGGCTGAGGCCCCCGACCTGCTCGGACCCGTCGACCGGCAGGCCCTCGACGAAGTGGTGACGTTCACCTCCGAACTCATCCGCATCGACACCACCAACCGGGGCGGCGGCGACTGCCGGGAACGCCCGGCCGCCGAGTACGTCGCCCAGCGGCTCGCCGACGCCGGAATCGAACCGACACTGCTGGAGCGCACCCCCGGCCGGACCAACGTGGTCGCCCGAATCCCCGGCACCGACCCCTCGGCCGACGCGCTGCTCGTCCACGGCCACCTCGACGTGGTGCCCGCCGAGCCCGCCGACTGGACCGTGCACCCCTTCTCCGGCGAGGTCCGCGACGGGGTCGTATGGGGGAGGGGCGCCGTCGACATGAAGAACATGGACGCGATGGTCCTCTCCGTCGTACGCGGCTGGGCCCGCGAGGGGTTCCGCCCCGCGCGCGACATCGTCATCGCCTACACCGCCGACGAGGAGGACAGCGCCGCCGACGGCTCCGGCTTCCTCGCCGAGCAGCACGCCGACCTCTTCGAGGGCTGCACCGAGGGCATCAGCGAGTCCGGGGCCTTCACCTTCCACGCGGGCGACGGCCTCTCGCTGTACCCGATCGCGGCGGGCGAGCGCGGCACCGGCTGGCTGAAGCTGACCGCCGAGGGCCGGGCCGGGCACGGTTCCAAGGCCAACCGGGAGAACGCGGTGAGCGCGCTCGCCGCCGCCGTCGCCCGGATCGGCGAACACGAGTGGCCCATCCGCCTCACCCCGACCGTCCGGGCCGCGATCACCGAGATCGCCGCCCTGCACGGCATCACCGCCGACCTGGAGGACCCGGCCTTCGACGTCGCCCAGCTCCTCGGCAAGCTCGGACCGGCCGCCACCCTCGTCGAGAACACCGTCCGCAACAGCAGCAACCCGACGATGCTGGACGCCGGTTACAAGGTCAACGTCATCCCCGGCCACGCCGCCGCCTTCATCGACGGCCGTACGGTCCCCGGCGGCGACGACGAGTTCCACGCCACCCTGGACCGGCTCACCGGACCGCTCGTCGACTGGGAGTTCTACCACCGCGAGACGGCCCTGACGGCCCCGGTCGACTCCCCGACGTACGCCAAGCTGCGCGCCGCCGTCGAGCGGTTCGACCCGGACGCGCACACCGTCCCGTACTGCATGTCGGGCGGCACCGACGCCAAGCAGTTCTCCCGCCTCGGCATCACCGGCTACGGTTTCACCCCGCTGAAGCTGCCCGTCGGCTTCGACTACCAGCGGCTCTTCCACGGGGTCGACGAGCGCGTCCCCGTCGACGCCCTCCACTTCGGCGTCCGCGTCCTGGACCACTACCTGCGCACCGCCTGACCGCCTGACCGCCTGCCGACCGATCCGCGCCCCGGGGGGACCGACCTACGTGAACACCGTGCCCGCAGCAGCTCCGTACGGCACCTGGCCGTCGCCGATCGACGCGGCCCTCGCCGCCTCGCACGACGGCCGGCCCGACCACCTCGGCACCGTCGGGGACGAGATCTGGTGGACCGAGCCGCGCCCCGCCGAGGGCGGCCGCCGCGCCCTGATGCGCCGCCGCGTCGACGGCACCACCGCACCCGCGCTGCCCGCCCCCTGGAACGCCCGCAGCCGGGTGATCGAGTACGGCGGGCAGCCCTGGGCCGGAACCGTGCGCGAGGACGGCGAACTCCTCGTGGTGTTCGTCCACTTCACCGACCAGCGGCTGTACGCCTACGCCCCGGACGGCCCGGACGGACCATGGCCGCTCACCCCGGTCTCGGACGTCGGCGGCGGGCTGCGCTGGGTGGACCCGCAGGTGCGCCCGGGGCAGGGGACGGCGGGCGAAGTGTGGTGCGTCCTGGAGGAGTTCACCGGATCCGCCCCCACCGACGTACGGCGCGTCGTCGCCGCCGTGCCGCTCGACGGATCGGCGGCCGACGACCGGGCGGCGGTCCGTGAACTCTCCGACGACCGGCACCGGTTCGTCACCGGCCCCAAGGTCTCCCACGACGGGCGGCGGGCGGCCTGGATCGCCTGGGACCACCCCCGGATGCCGTGGGACAGCACGGTGGTCATGCTGGCCGACATCACCGAAGCGGGCGAATTCACCGGCGTCCGGCCTCTCGTCGGCGACCTCGGCGAATCGGTCTGCCAGGTGGAGTGGGACCGTGACGGCAGCCTCCTGTTCGTCTCCGACCTCGCCGACTGGTGGGAGCTCCAGCGCATCCGCCCCGACGCCGTCGCCGGCGGCGTGGTCCCCACCAGCCGCCTGTTGCCGCCCCGGGGCGAGGAGTTCGGCGGACCGCTGTGGAAGATCGGGCTGCGCTGGTTCCACCCGCTGGACAACGGGCTGATCGCCGTCCTGCACGGCAAGGGCGGCATGCGGCTCGGCATCCTCGACCCGGAGACCGGCGAACTCGCCGACGTACCGGGCCCGTGGACCGCCTGGTCCGACACGCTGGCCGTGCACGGCAGCCGGGTCGTCGGCGTCGGGGCCGGCCCCCGCACCGGCCCCGAGATCGTCGAACTGGACACCGCGACCGGGCACACCCGCACCCTCGGCACACCCCACCGCGACGCGGTCGACCCGGCGTACTACCCGGTGCCCGATGACCGCGTCTTCACCGGCCCCGACGGCCGCGAGATCCACGCCCACATCTACCCGCCGCGCAGCCCCGAACGCACCGGCCCCGAGGGCGAGAGGCCCCCGTACGTCGTCTGGGCGCACGGCGGCCCCACCGGCCACGCCCCGCTCGTCCTCGACCTGGAGATCGCCTACTTCACCTCGCGCGGCATCGGCGTCGCCGAGGTCAACTACGGAGGCTCCACCGGTTACGGCCGCGCCTACCGCGAACTCCTGCGCGGCCAGTGGGGCGTGGTCGACGTGGCGGACTGCGCGGCCGTGGCCTCGGCCCTGGTCCAGGAGGGCGCCGCCGACCCGGACAAGCTCGCCATCCGGGGCGGCAGCGCGGGCGGCTGGACCGCCGCCGCCTCGCTGACCAGCACCGATCTGTACGCCTGCGGGACGATCCTCTACCCCATCCTGGACCTCGAAGGATGGGCGACGGACGAGACCCACGACTTCGAGTCGCAGTACCTGGAGTCCCTGGTCGGCCCGTTCGCGGAGGTGCCCGAACGCTACCGGGAGCGTTCCCCGATCAACCGCACCGACCGGCTGAACACCCCGTTCCTGCTGCTCCAGGGCCTGGACGACGTGATCTGTCCGCCCGCCCAGAGCGAGCGGTTCCTCGCCGCCGTCGCCGACCGGGGCGTCGCCCACGCCTACATCGCCTTCGCGGGGGAGAGTCACGGATTCCGGCGCGCGGAGACACTGGTCCGCGCGCTGGAGGCCGAACTAGCCCTCTACGCCCGGACCTTCGGTATCGACCGGCCCGACGTGCCGCCCCTGGAGCTGACCACGTGACACCCCAGGACCACGGACCGGCGGTCTCCCTGACCCGGCCGCGCCGGCTGCGCCCCGGCTCCCGGGTCGCCGTCGTCGCGCCCAGCGGACCCGTCCCGGCCGACCGGCTGGAGGAGGGTCTCGCCGTCCTGCGCGGCTGGGGCCTCGAACCCGTCGTGGGCCCCCATGTCCGCTCCGAGCACCCCGAGTTGGACTACCTCGCCGGGTCGGATCGGGGCCGTGCGGAGGACCTCCGGGCCGCGTGGTGCGACCCGTCCATGGAGGCCGTGCTGTGCGCCCGGGGCGGATACGGCGCGCACCGGATGGTCGACCTGGTCGACTGGGCGGCGATCCGGGCCGCCGGGCCCAAAGCGTTCGTCGGCTACAGCGACATCACCGTGCTGCACGAGGCGTTCGCCCTGCGGGCCGGGTTCGCCACCCTGCACGGGCCGATGGCCGCCACCGAGACCTTCCTCAAGGACGCGGCGACCCGTGAGCACCTGCGCGCCACACTCTTCGAACCCGAGACCGTGCGCACCCTCGGCCTGGAGTCGGCCGCGGCGCTGGTCCCCGGCCGGGCCCGGGGCCTTCTGTACGGCGGATGCGTCAGCCTGCTCGCCGCCGACCTCGGCACCCCGGGCGGCCGGACCGGCGCCCGCGGCGGCCTGCTGGTGATCGAGGACACCGGGGAGGAGCCCTACCGGCTCGACGGCATCCTCACCCGGCTCCTGCGGTCCGGGGCCCTGGACGGGGTCGCCGGGGTGGCCTGCGGTTCCTGGCGGGAGTGCGGGCCGTACGAGAAGATCCGCGCCGTGCTCGCCGACCGGCTCGGCCCGCTGGGCATACCCGTGGTCGAGGAGCTGGGCTTCGGGCACGGCACGACCGCGCTGACGATCCCCCTGGGCGTGCCCGCGGTGCTCGACGCGCCGGCGGACGGCGGGCGTTGCACGCTCACCGTCGAGGCTCCCGCCCTGCTCTAGCCTCCTCGGCCGACCCCTCCTCGCTCCCCCGCCCCTTTCCCCCGTCCTCTCCCTCTCATCTCTTCGCGTCTTCGCGCCCGCGCCGCTGGCCGTGCGGGTGCGGAGGTGTGTGCATGCGCGCGGGGAACGTGAACATCCGTCAAGAACCGCTGACCGATGCGTTGACACAGCTATGACCCGTGTCACAGCATGAGCTCGGCCCAATACTTACCGGTCGGTAAGGTGTCCTCGGTGTGGAGGTCTTCGTGTCAGGTGCTGTTTCCAGAGTGCGCGGCCCGCTCGTGGCGGTCGCCGGGGCGGCCCTCGTCGCCCCCCTCGTCCTCGCCGGCCCGGCCCATGCCGCCGCCGACCCGTACACCGTCACCCCGCTGACGTTCACCGTCGATGCGGGCGACCGCACCTGCACGGTGGACGCCGATCTCTACCGGCCCGCCGGGGCCGACGCCGACCACCCGGCCCCCGCCGTCCTCGCCACCAACGGCTTCGGCGGCAGCAAGTTGGACGGCTCCACCGACACCATCGGCAAGGCCTTCGCCGAACGCGGCTACGTCGGGCTCGTCTACTCCGGCCTCGGCTTCGGCAAGTCCGGCTGCCTGATCACCCTCGACGACCCCGCCGTCGACGGCAAGGCGGCGAGCCAACTCCTCGACTTCCTCGGAGGAGTTCGCGCGGCCGACGACGGAACCAAGGCCGACTACGTCACCCAGGACGCCGACGGTGACCCGCGCGTCGGCATGATCGGCGGCTCCTACGGCGGCGCGATCCAGCTGGCGACCGCCGCCGTCGACCCCCGCGTCGACGCCCTCGTCCCGCTGATCACCTGGAACGACCTCGGCTACGCGCTCGCCCCCAACAACACCGGGGCGCGCACCGGCGTCACCTCCGACACCCCCGGCGTCTTCAAGTGGCAGTGGGCCAACGGGTTCTACCTGATCGGCGAAGGCCAGCCGCTCCTCAATCCGAGCCTGGACCCCTCGCGTATCAACCGGCTGGACTGCCTGCACTTCGCCACCCGCGCCTGCGAGACCGTCCGGCTGCTCAACTCCGGCCGTTACCCGGCCGACAGGACCGAGGAGATGCTCGCTTACGCCCGCAGCGTCTCGCCCGTCTCCTACCTCGACCGGGTCAAGGCCCCCACCCTCATCGTCCAGGGCCAGGCCGACAGCCTCTTCAACCTCAACGAGGCCACCGCCACCTACCGGACGCTCAAGGCGCAGGGCACCGAGACGAAGATGATCTGGCAGTCCTGGGGACACAGCGGCGGCCAGGTCCCCGGCGAACTCGACCTGAGCCAGGGAAATCTGGAGACCAGCCACGTCGGACAGCGGGTGCTCGCCTGGTTCGACCGCTACCTCCGGAAGAAGACGGACGCCGACACCGGACCCGCCTTCTCCTACTACCGCGACTGGCGGAGCGGCTACGGCACCGCCGACGACGTCCCCGCGCTCTCGCGGTCCCTGTACCTCTCCGGCGACGGCAAACTCGTCGACAACCGCTCCAAGGTGGTGCGCGGCAGCCGCCAGTACACCAACTGGCTCGTGCCCACCAGTCACTCCGAGAGCTCCATCGCCCCGCTGATCGGACTGCCCGACCCGAAGCCGTACGACACGAAGGGCACCTACCTCGGTTGGCGCAGCGAACCCCTCACCGCACCCCTCGACGTCGTCGGTGCGCCGAAGGCCACCCTGAAGGTCGTCTCGCCGAAGACGGAACGGGTCCAGAACAGCGGCGACGCCTCCGACAAGCTCGTCCTCTTCGCCAAGGTCTACGACGTCGCACCCGACGGCGGCAGGAAGCTGGTGAACCGGCTCGTCTCCCCGGTCCGGGTTCCCGACGTCACCCGGCCCTTCACGGTCGAGCTGCCAGGCATCGTCCACCGGTACGAGAAGGGGCACCGCCTGGAGTTCGTGATCGCCGCCAGCGACACCGCGTACTTCGGCAACCGGGGCATCAAGCCCGTCACCGTCGTGAGCGCCCCCGAGGACACCGGCGTACTGGAGCTCCCGGTGGTCCCGGCCGGCTGACACCCCGGCGGGCCCCGCGTTCACCCGAACGGCCGTACAGCACCGCCCCCGGACCCGGCAGCCGGACATGCTGGACTCCGGGGGCGGTCGCTCGCAGGACGGCGGGCCGGACGGGCGGGGAACGAGCGAAAGGGTCGGACCATGAGCCCCAAGGACGTGTCGAGCGACAGCGGAGGCGCCAAGGGGTGGCTCACTCCGGGGCGCATCGTGGTCGGTGTGCTCGTCGCGCTCGTCATCGTGTTCATCTGCGTGAACACGAACAAGGTCACCATCCGGGTGCTGATCCCCGAGGTGACGATGCCCCTCTGGTTCGCGCTGCTGGCCATGTTCGTCATCGGGCCCGGCTGCGGCGGCTATCTGTTCCGTCGCCGGGGCAAGTGACGGGGGACCGCACCCCGGCTCCACGGACTCCCGCGAATCCGCTTGAGGGCCCCGGGCCGGTGCGGCGAGGATGGGCCGCATGCGTACGATCGTGGTCCTCGACGCCCCTTCCAACCTCGGGCTGCGGCCCCCGGCCCCCGGCACCGTCCCGGGCTGCTACAAGCTCGCCGGCGCGCTGCGCGAGCAACGGATCGTGGCGCGCCTCGGCGCACTCGAAGGCGGTGTCGTCGTCCCGCCCCGCTACGACCGGGGCGACTGGCAGAAGGGCGACGGGGTGTTCAACGCCGCCGCCATCGCCCGGTACACCCGCACCCTCGCCGACCGCATCGAAGGACACGTACGGGCCGGTGAGTTCGCCCTGGTCCTCGGCGGCGACTGCTCCATCCAGCTCGGCGCCGCGCTCGCCCTGCGCCGCATCGGCCGGTACGGGCTCGCCGCCGTCGACGGATCCGCCGACTTCCGGCACACCGGCAACAGCGACGGGGTCGGCGCGGCGGGCGGCGAGGAGCTGGCCATCGCCACCGGCCGGGGGCAGGCGGACCTCAGCGACCTCGAAGGACTCGGCCCCTACCTCAGGGACGAGGACGTACGCCTCTTCGGCATGCGGGACGAGGACGAGGACCAGGCCGAACTGGCCGCACTCAAGATCCCCAACGCCACCGTAGGCCAGATCCGCGAGTGGGGCGCGGCCGATCTCGCGCGGGCCGCCGTGGAGAGCCTTGAGACCCCCGCCCTCGACGGCTACTGGGTCCACCTGGACGCCGACGTCCTCGACCCGAGTGTCATGCCCGCCGTCGACAGCCCGGACGACGGTGGCCTCCTCCCGCACGAACTCGCCCCGCTGCTGCGCACGTTGGTCTCCTCCGCGCGCTGCGTCGGGCTCAACGTCACCATCTACGACCCGGACCTCGACCCGGACGGCACCGCGGGCGCGCTGCTCGCCGACCTCGTCGTCGGGGCGCTCGCGGGCGCGTGAGGGGTGACCCCGCCCGGGAAATGCGGCCGACGGACTCTGGCCCCGCGCGGCCACCGGAGTGTTCCATGGTCACCGGGGGCGCCCGGACCTGTGGCGGCCCGCCGCGAGGGAACGAGGGTGCCTTGGCCACGACCGTACGACGTGCCGTACTGAACCTGCCCGCAGCGCCGCTCGGGCCGGAGAACCCGCTCCCGCCGCTGCGGACGCCCGCCCCGCCGCCCGTCCTCGACCCCCGCGAACGGGCCGGCCTGCCCCGCGACATGGCCCGGCAACTGGGCCACCAACCGCTGCGCACCCTCCTGCCCACCCGGCTCCTCGACGGCTACGGGCGCGAGCGCACCCCCACCGACCTCGACGCCGTCGTCATCGAGAACGACCGGCTGCGCGTCACCGTGCTCCCCGGGCTCGGCGGCCGGATCCACTCCCTGCACCACAAACCCACCGGCCGTGAACTGCTGCACCGCAACCCGGTCCTCCAGCCCGCCGCCTTCGCCCTCAACGGGGCCTGGTTCGCCGGCGGGATCGAGTGGAACATCGGCGCCACCGGCCACACCACCCTGACCTGCGCACCCCTGCACGCCGCGCTCGTGCCCGCCCCCGACGGCGGGACGATGGTCCGGCTCTGGGAGTGGGAGCGGTTGCGCGACCTGCCCTTCCAGGTGGACCTCTGGCTCCCCGACGACTCCGACTTCCTGCACGTCGGCGTACGGATACGCAACCCGCACGAGCAGCCCGCGCCGGTCTACTGGTGGTCCAACATCGCCGTCCCGGAGACCCCGGGCACCCGCGTCCTGGTCCCGGCCGACGAGGCCTGGCACTTCGGCTACGACCACGCCCTCACCCGGGTCGGCGTCCCGGCGGCGGGCGGCCTCGACCACACCTACCCGCTGCGCTCGGAGTACCCGGCCGACCACTTCTACGAGCTGCCCGACGACGCCCGCCGCTGGATCGCCGCGCTCGACGCGGACGGCCACGGCCTCGCCCAGACCTCCACCGACCTGCTGCGCGGCCGCAAGCTGTTTTGCTGGGGCCACGGCAGGGGAGGCCGCCGCTGGCAGGAGTGGCTGAGCGGACCCGAGGGCGGCGGCTACGCCGAGATCCAGGCGGGCCTCGCCCGCACGCAGCTGGAGCATGTTCCCCTCGAACCGGGCGCCGCGTTCAGCTGGCTGGAGTCCTACGGTCCGCTGTCCGCCGACCCGGCCGCCGTGCACGGCCGGGACTGGGCCGCCGCCACCGGGGAGGCCGCCGCCCGGCTGGAGGAGGCGCTCCCCCGCGAGGAGGTGGCGGCGGCGTACGCGGCGTGGCTGCCGCACGCCGACACCGAACCGGGCGAGGTGCTCGCCACCGGCTCCGGCTGGGGCGCGCTGGAGGTGCTGCGGGGCGGCCACCGGCTGCCCGGCACGCCGTTCTTCCTCGCCACGCTCGGCGAGCAGCAGGCCCCCTGGGTGGAACTGCTGGAACACGGCACCCTGCCGAAGCCCTCCCCGGAGGAACCGCCCGGCCCGACACCGGTGTCACGGCCCTGGCGCGACATGCTGGAGACCGCCGACGCCGGCCCGCACACCGAGTACCACCTCGGCATCGCGCAGTGGCACGCCGACGACCGGGCCCAGGCCGTCCGCAGCTGGGAACGCGGACTGGAGTGCGGCCCCGCACCGCGCTGGCCGCTGCTGCGCTGCCTCGCCGTCGCCGCCGAGGAGAACGGCCGGCCGGACCACGCAGCCGAGTTGTACGCCGAGGCCTTCGCAGACCTCGCCACTTCGGGCACGACGGACCCCACCGCGTCGGCGGAGAGCGGCGCCCTCCTCGTCGCCCTGGCCCGCGAGACCGTGGAGGCCCAGCTGTCCGCCGGCCGGCCCGACGCGGCCCGGGCACTGCTGGCCGGGCTGCCGGAGGCGATCCGGGAGCGCGGACGCTTCCGGCTGCTGCTGGCCCGGACGCTGGTAGCCGAGGGCGACACCGGGTCGGCCCGCGCGGTCTTCGACGCCGGATTCGAGGTCGCCGACCTGCGCGAAGGGGCCGGAATCCTCGGAGAGTTGTGGGCGTCCGTCAGCGACGAACCGCTGCCGGACGCCTACGACTTCCGGATGAGCCCGCCGGGGCCGTGAACAACGCGCCCGGGCGGCTCGGTCAGACGGTGACGTTGCGGTCCACGTACTCGAAGACCGAGCCGTCCGGGTGCAGCGCGATGAGGTTGCGGCCCGCCGGGGTCGGGACCGGTCCCGCGATGACCCGCGCGCCCGCCCGGGTCAGCGCCGCGCTCGCCTCGTCGACGTCCTTGACGGCGATGGTCGCACCCACCTTGCGCAGTACCTCCAGCTCCGACTCCGGCCCGCTCATCAACAGGAAACAGCCGATCGCGGCCACCGACACCCCACCGCGCTCGAAGCGCAGGGCCGACGTGCCCGTCAGCCCCTCGTAGAAGGCCACCGCGGCCTCCAGGTCGTCGACGCAGATACGCAGCGTGGTTCCGAGGATCTCCATGGGTACGAGGGTAGTTGGCGGCCGCGACCGGTGTGATCGGTTCCGGGCGCGCCGGAAGCCCACTTCACCTCGCACCCCCGGCACACTTCACCGCAGACCCGGCACACTTCACCTCACGCCCGGCACAGCACCTCACCGTGGGGGACCATGAACCAGCCGTCGCCCTCCTCGCCCCAGGAGCGCCACGCCCCGGCGATGGCCGTGAGCTGCTCGGGGCTCGCGTGGCCGCCCCGTACGGCCAGCTCGGCATAGACCGAGTCCGTCGTACGGTCCGCCCACAGGCCGCTCCACCAGGCGCGGCTCTCCGGGGTGGCGAAACACCAGGCGGCCGCGGTCGGGGTGATGTCGGTGAACCCGGCCTTCCGCGCCCAGGACAGCAGCCTGCGGCCGGCGTCGGGCTCGCCGCCGTTGCCGCGCGCCACCCGCCCGTACACCTCCTGCCATGTGCCGAGGCCGGGGGCCTCCGGATACCAGGTCATCGCCGCGTAGTCGCTGTCCCGGGCCGCGACCACGCCGCCGGGGCGGCAGACGCGCCGCATCTCGCGCAGCGCCTGGACCGGGTCGCCCACGTGCTGGAGCACCTGGTGGGCGTGGACCACGTCGAAGGAGTCGTCGGGGAAATCCAGGGCGTGGACATCGGCCACCGCGAACTCGACGTTCTCCAGGCCTCGTTCGGCCGCCACCGCGGCGGCCTGGCCGAGAATGTCGGCGGTGGTGTCCACCGCGGTGACCCGGCCCGGCGCGACGAGCGCGGCCAGGTCGGCGGTGATGGTCCCGGGGCCGCAGCCGACGTCCAGCACGGTCAGGCCGGGGCTGAGTTCGTCGAGGAGGTAGGCCGCCGAGTTGGCGGCGGTCCGCCAGCGGTGCGAGCGCAGGACCGACTCGTGGTGGCCGTGCGTGTACACGGCGGTCTCCTTCGGCATGGCGGTGCGTCCTCTCCCCGGTCCGTCGCCGATGGGCACGGCGACAGGACCACCGTACGCCGCGATGTCGAATGATGAGATGGGCGTCTTATCATGCGGACGTGCCGGGGCGGGGCGTGCTGCCCGGTGCCCTCAGACCGGCATCGGGCAGTAGACCGTCAGAGCCTCCGGGAGCTTGTCGATCATCAGTTCCGTTCCGGAGTGGGCGACTTCACCGTCGTACGCGTACGGAGTCCCCGGCGCGAGGCCGCCGATCCGCACCCGGCGCCGGCGGACGGCGGCATGGGCGGGGGAGCGGGTCAGCGGTCCCGCCACCGCCGCCGCCAGCAGGCGCAGCGCGGGGCCGCGCCCGCCGTGGACCACCCGGACGTCCAGCAGCCCGTCCGCCAGGTTGTGGCGGCGGCCCGGGGCGGGGCCCACCCGCCGGAAGAGCCCGTTGCCGACGAAGACCAGCCACAACGGACGCCTGCGGCCCTGAAGTTCGGCCTCCAGCGGTCGCTGGCCGCGCAGCACGTGGAACGCCGCGAGCACGCCCGCGGGCCAGCCGCCGATCCGCGGCGACCAGTGTTCCCGGGTGCGCACCAGGTCCGGATAGACGCCCAGCGAGAAGGCGTTGAGGAAATAGCCGTCCGCCCCGTCCGCGCCCTCGGGCCCCGGTCGGAAGCGGCCGAGGTCCACCCGGATGGCGTCGCCCGCGGTGAGGGCGGCGGCGGTGTCGTGGACGGTCTCGATGCCCAGGTCGTAGGCGAAATGATTGAGCGTGCCGCCGGGGAAGACCGCCAGCGGCATCCCGTGCGTCGCGGCCACGGAGGCCGCCAGGTTCACCGTCCCGTCGCCGCCGCAGACGCCCAGGGCCCGGCCCCGGCCGGCCGCCTCGTCGAGGGC
>NZ_JBHXJG010000191.1:0-14529 GCF_042723425.1 Streptomyces sp. NPDC058375
GGGCCAGCCGGGCGGCGGCCTCGCCGGGCCGCCCGGCGGCCAGGTCCGCGCGGGCCCGCGCCCAGGTGGCGAGGGTCGCGGCCTGGGCCAGCCCGTGCGGGCCCGCCCCGGCCAGCGCGGCGTCCGCGTGCGCGGCGCACGCCTCGGCGGGCCCCTCCACGGAGGCGGCGAGGGCGAGCACGGCGTGCAGATGGGCGGAGCTGTTGGGCTGCCCGGTACGCCGGGCGGCGTGCAGCCCTTCCAGGGCGTGCGCCCGCGCCCCGGCGTGCCGCCCGGCCCGCAGTTCGGCGTAGGCGAGGTGTTCGAGCGCCTGGGGCAGCAGCGCGTCGGGCCCCCTGGTCCGTACGACGGCGAGCGCGCGGGCACCCGCACGGCAGGCGGCGACGACGTCCCCGAGAACCAGGGCCGCGACGCCGGCCCGGAGCAGGGTGGCGGGGGCGCGGGGGTGCCCTGCGGGGGTGTCGGCGAGGCCTGTGGCCCGTGCGCGGGGAGCCTCGGCGGAGCCCGCAGCAGGTGCGCGGGGGGCGTCGGCGGGGTCCGCGGCAGGTGCGCGGGGGACCTTGGCGGGGGCGTCGGCGAGATCCGCGGCCCGTGCGCGGAGGGCCTCGGCGAGGTTCGCGGGGGAATCTGCGGTGCGGTCTCCGGCGGGATCCGCGGCAGGTGCGCGGGGATCCTCGGCGGGATCTCCGGAGCGGTCTCCGACAGGGTCTCCGGCGGGACCGAGGCAGCGGCGCAGGAGGGCGTGGCCCTCCGCCGTGCGGCCTTCGAGCACGGCGGACATGCCGGCCCGGTAGTGCTCCAGGTTCCCGTCCACCGGGGTGGGGGCGAGCCGGTTCATGGCGTCGAGGTAGCCGAGGGCGTCGCCCGCCGCCCAAGCGGCCTCGGCCGCGCCGAGGAGGGCGTCGAGGGCCCGGCGGGGATCGCCCGGCGCGAGGAGCCCCGCCGCGGCCAGCAGGGCTTCGTGGGCATCGGCCACGGGCCCGGAGCGCAGGGCGAGCATGCCGTGGACGTAGACGGCGAGCCCCGGCGCGGGGCCGGCGGCCGGACCCGCCATACGGGGCGCGGCGGCCGGCCCTGTCACGCCAGGCTCGGTGACCGGGCCCACCGCACCCGGCTCGGTGCCCGGACTCGACCGGCTGGGCCCGGCGGCCGGACCTACCGCGCCGGGCTCAGTGACCGGGCCTGCCACGCTGGGCTCGGTGACCGGATCCGGACCTACCGCACCGGGCTCGGCGCCCGGACCTGCCGCGCCGGGGCCGGTCATCAGACCCGCCACGCCGGGCTCGGCGACTGGGTCCGGGTCTGCGGTACGAGGTCCGGTCCTGGCCAGCAGGGCCCGGGCCAGGGACGGGTCGCCCGCCAGCCCCGCCTGCTCGGCCGCCGCGGCGAACCGGGCCGCGCGCAGGGCCGGTTCGGTGGAGAGCAGGGCGGCACGGGCGAGGGCGGCGGAGCGCTCGGCGTGCGGGCAGGCGGGGTCGGTGGCGGCCGCTTCGAGCCGGGCGGCCAGCACGGCGTCCGGCCCGGGGGCGGCACAGGCCCGCTGGACGAGGGCGGCGAGCGGGAGAGGCGGCCGCGCCGGGACGGCCGGGCCCAGGGGCGGAGGTGCGGTGGGGGGCCGCGCGGTTCGGGCGGCCGAAGCCGCCGGGGCGTCCGAGGCCCCCGGGGCCTCCGGAGCACCCCAGGCGGTCGGCGCCTCCGGGACATCCGGCGCGGGCGATGCACCCGAGGCGCCCGGAGCGTCCCGAGCCTCCGGTGCGTCCGGGCCCGGCACGCCCCAGGCCTCCGGCCCAGCCGGAACCTCCGCAACGCCCGGCCCGGCCAAGACCTCCGGCGCCTCCGACGCAGCCAACCCACCCGAGGCCCCCAACCCGTCCGAGGCCCCCCGGAGCACACGGTCGCCGGACTCCGTCAGCAGGGTGGCGAGCAGTTCGTGGGCCGTGCGGCGGTGGGTCCAGGGGGCGAGGTGGAGTACGGCGCGGGCGACCAGGCGGTGGGCGAAGTGGACCCGGCTGCCTGCTCGTTGGAGCAGGCCGTCCGTGCCGGTCCCGTCGAACAGGGCCCGGTCCAGGAAGGCCCGGGGCAGTCCGGCGCGGGTGCCCGCACGCAGCAGGAGCAGGGCGTCCGCGCCGGCGCCGTCCGGCTCGTGCTCCTGGGCCGCCGCGGCGAGCAGGACCAGGGTGCGAGCCCGGTCCGGGAGGCCGTCGAGGCGTTCGGCGTGGGCGGCCAGCACCGCTTCGCTGCCGGGCAGGGGCAAGGGCAGCGGGGTGCGGCCGGCGAGCTGGTCCGGGGTGAGGCGGCCGGTGAGTCCGGCGAGCAGGCGGGGGTTTCCGGCCGCCTCGCGGAGGAGCTCGGCGCGCACGACCGGGTCGAGCCCCTCCGTACCGCGGGTCAGCCGGTCCAGGAGCGCCGAGGCCGCCCCCTCGTCCAGCGGCCCCAGGTGGAGGGTGGGCAGTCCGGCGAAGGCGGTGCCGTCGGCGGCCGAGAGGAGGGCGGCGATCCCGCTGCCCGCCCCCAGCCTGCGGGCCGCGAAGGCGAGGGCGGCCCGGGAGGCCCGGTCCCAGGCGTGCGCGTCGTCGGCGCAGACCAGCAGGGGCCGCCCGGCGGCGAGTTCCCGCAGCCGCCCGACCAGGGCGTCGGGCGTGATGCCGGGGGTCGGGGAGGCGGAGGGCGGGGAGGCGGACAGTGCGGTGGCCGGGGCCGGGGCCGGGCCGAGCAGGGCGCCCAGCCCGCTGTAGGGCACGGCACGTTCGGCGGGGGCGGCCGTGGCGTACAGCACGGGACCCCGGCCCCGGTGCGCCTCGCCGGCCGCGCGCAGCAGCGCCGTACGGCCGAGACCGGGCGGCGCGGCCAGCACCAGCGCACCTCCGTCGCCCCGCCGCAACGAGTCCAACAGGCCTTCCAGGGTGGCGAGTTCATCGTCCCGGCCGTACAGCCGGAGCGGACTGCGCACGGTCGTCGATGGGGTCACACCGGCACGGTACGGTCGCCTCGGCGAGGGAGGAAGCGCCCCGTCCACGTCCCGCCCGGCGACGGCCCGGTCAGGTGCGCGCTCCCATCCGGAGCCCTGCCGCGCTGTGCCGGAGCACAGTGCGCCAGGGCCCGGAGTGCCGGGATTACGCGGTGTGCGGGCAGTTGCCCCGGTACTCCGCGATGGTCAGGCTCGGCCGCGGCAGCGGGCAGAGGAACTGCTCATAGCGGGTGTCATTGTCGATGAATCGCTTCAGCCAGGAAATGCTGTACTTCGCGATCGTCGTGTTGGAGGTGTTCGGCGTGAAGTGCGAGGCGCCGCGCAGCTCCAGGTACGCCTTGTCCAGGGAGCCGGGCAGCGACTGGTAGAACGGCTCGGAGTGCGTGGCGACCGGGGCGACCGTGTCGCCGTCCGCGCCGACCACCAGGGTGGGCGTGCGCAGTTCGGGCCAGGTCCTGTCGGTGTTCCAGCCGGTCAGCGGGATCGCCGCCTTCAACGACGTACGGCTCTTGGCGGCCTCCAGCGAGCCCCCGCCGCCCATCGAGTGGCCCATCACACCGAGCCGGGAGGCGTCGACCCGGGTCCGTACCGAGCTGCGCTGGGTCAGGTAGTCCAGCGCGGACAGGAGCTGGCGGCCCCGGCTGTCGGGCTGGTCCAGGGTGGTGTTGGTGTCGATGGTGAAGACCACGAAGCCCTGCGAGGCCAGGCGCGGGCCGAGCCAGGCGATGGAGGACTGGTAGGCGGTGAAGCCGGGCGAGATGACGACCGCGCCGAACGTGCCGTCGGCGGTGGACGTCGGGTAGTAGATGGTGCCGCCGCCGAATCCGCTCACGGCGAGCGAGGAGACGGAGGTCTGCGAGGTGGCGTACGAGCCCCGACTCGCCTCGATGGAGGCGTTGGTGGGGGCCGGGCCGCGCTCGTAGGGGTTGTCGGCGACGGCCTGCGCGCCGGGTGCCAGGGCGGTCAGCAGGAGGCCGGCCGTGGCCGCGGCGGAGGCCAGCAGGCCCGTGAACGTACGGGAGCGGCTCGGGCGTGGGGCCTGTCGGCGTGCGAGGAGGTGCTGCTGCACGGGGGATCCTCTCGGTGGTGGCGGTGGGAAACCACACCACGCGAAGGCCCACGAGCCCGTCGTCCGGGGGCTGTCGGGGTGCACCGCGTGGCTGCCGTCGTCGTTCGTCGGCGCTCGCCACTCTCACGGTGCGTCCCGTGCACACGCATCGGCGGTATCACCGGTCTTCGCGGACCGGTGATACCGCCGAAAGGGGTCGAAGGCCTCAGCGGACCGGGTGCCCCGCCTCCCGCAGCGCGCCCTTGACCTCGGAGATCCGCAGGTCGCCGAAGTGGAACACCGACGCGGCGAGCACCGCGTCCGCCCCCGCCTCGATCGCCGGGGCGAAGTCGGCGAGCCGGCCCGCGCCGCCTGAGGCGATGACGGGGACGGTGACGTGCCCCCGTACCGCCTCGATCATCTCCGTGTCGTAGCCGTCCTTCGTGCCGTCCGCGTCCATCGAGTTGAGCAGGATCTCGCCCGCGCCCAGCTCGGCGGCCCGGTGGGCCCACTCGACCGCGTCGATGCCGGTGCCCTTGCGGCCGCCGTGCGTGGTGACCTCGAAGGTGCCCTCCGGGGTGCGGCGGGCGTCGACCGAGAGCACCAGGACCTGGCGGCCGAAGCGTTCGGCGATCTCGCGGATGAGGTCGGGGCGGGCGATGGCGGCGGTGTTGACGCCGACCTTGTCCGCCCCGGCGCGCAGCAGCTTGTCCACGTCGTCGGGGGTGCGGACGCCGCCGCCGACGGTGAGCGGAATGAAGACCTGCTCGGCGGTACGGCGGACCACGTCGTACGTCGTCTCGCGGTCGCCGCTGGAGGCGGTGATGTCGAGGAAGGTCAGCTCGTCGGCGCCCTCGGCGTCGTACAGCTTGGCCAACTCGACGGGGTCGCCCGCGTCGCGCAAGTTCTGGAAGTTGACGCCCTTGACGACCCGGCCGTTGTCGACGTCCAGGCAGGGGATGACGCGTACGGCGAGCGTCACTTCGCGCCTCCCCGGTAGGCCTCGATCTCGACCTCGACGACCAGGCTCGGGTCCACGAAACCGGACACGATGATCATGGAGGCGGCGGGGCGTACGGCGTCGAACAGCTCCTTGTGGGCGCGGCCGACCTCGTCCACGTCCCGGGCGTGGGTGAGGTACATCCGGGTGCGGACGACGTCCTCGCGGCCCAGCCCCACCTGCTCCAGCGCCGCGAACGCGACGTCGAAGGAGGTGATCGCCTGCTCGTACGGGGAGCCCGCGGAGATCTGGCCGTTGATGACAGAGGTGCAGCCGGCGACCAGGACGAGCCCGTTGGGCAGTTCGACGGCGCGCGAGTAGCCGAACTTCTCCTCCCAGGGGGCGCCGGTGGAGATCCGGCGGACGGAGGCCGAGGCGGTGGGCTCCGTCATGCGGCTACCGCCTTGAGCGCCTCTTCCAGCGTGAACTCCTTCGCGTACAGCGCCTTGCCGACGATCGCGCCCTCGACGCCTTCGGGGACGAGGAGGGAGATGGCGCGGAGGTCGTCCAGGGACGAGACTCCGCCGGAGGCGACGACCGGGCGGTCGGTGACCGCGCAGACATCGCGCAGCAGGCCCAGGTTGGGGCCTTCCAGGGTGCCGTCCTTGGCGATGTCCGTGACGACGTAACGCGCGCAGCCCTCGGCGTCGAGGCGGGCGAGCGTCTCGTAGAGGTCGCCGCCGTCGCGGGTCCAGCCACGGCCGCGCAGGGTGGTGCCCCGGACGTCGAGGCCGACGGCGATCTTGTCGCCGTGCTCGGCGATGACCTTGGCGACCCACTCGGGGGTCTCCAGGGCGGCGGTGCCGAGGTTGACGCGGCGGCAGCCGGTGGCGAGGGCGGCCTCCAGCGAGGCGTCGTCGCGGATGCCGCCGGACAGCTCGACCTTGATGTCCATGGCCCCGGCGACCTCGGCGATCAGGTCGCGGTTGTCGCCGGTGCCGAAGGCGGCGTCCAGGTCGACGAGGTGCAGCCACTCGGCGCCGGCGCTCTGCCAGGCGAGGGCGGCCTCCAGCGGGGAGCCGTAGGAGGTCTCGGAGCCGGACTCGCCGTGGACGAGGCGGACGGCCTGGCCGTCGCGGACGTCGACGGCGGGGAGCAGTTCAAGCTTCGGCATTACAGCGTCTCGATCCAGTTGGTCAGCAGCTGGGCGCCGGCATCGCCGGACTTCTCGGGGTGGAACTGGGTGGCCCACAGCGCGCCGTTCTCCACGGCGGCCACGAACCGTTCGCCGTGCGTGGCCCAGGTGACCTTGGGGGCACGGATCTTGGCGTTGGTGACTTCGAGGGACCAGTCGTGCGCCGCGTAGGAGTGCACGAAGTAGTACCGGGCCTCGGGGCCCAGGCCCGCGAAGAGCCGGGAGTCCTCGGGGGCGTCGACGGTGTTCCAGCCCATGTGCGGGACGACGTCGGCCTTCAGGGGGCCGACCGTACCGGGCCATTCGTCCAGGCCCTCGGTCTCCACGCCGTGCTCGATCCCGCGCTCGAAGAGGATCTGCATCCCGACGCAGATGCCCATGACCGGGCGGCCGCCGGAGAGCCTGCGGCCGACGATCCAGTCGCCGCGGGCCCGCTTCAGCCCCTCCATGCAGGCGGAGAACGCGCCGACGCCGGGGACGAGGAGCCCGTCAGCGTTCATCGCGCGGTCGAAGTCGCGGGTGATCTCGACGTCCGCCCCGACGTGGGCGAGGGCGCGCTCGGCGGAACGGACGTTGCCGAAGCCGTAGTCGAAGACGACGACCTTCTTGCCAGTAGTTCGGTCAGTCACAGCGTGCTCCTCAGTCCCACAGTCCCTGGATCCGCAGGATGCCCGCCACCAGGCACATCACGGAGCCGATCGACAGCAGCACGATGACGCCCTTGGGCATCCCCTGCTTGGCGAAGGAGTAGACGCCGCCGGCCAGGAAGAGGCCGACGACGATCAGGATGGTGTTGAGGCCGGTCACAGGGCGCCCTTCGTGGAGGGCAGGATGCCGGCGGCGCGCGGGTCGTGCTCGGAGGCGTAGCGCAGGGCGCGGGCGAGCGCCTTGAACTGGCACTCGACGATGTGGTGGGCGTTGCGCCCGTACGGCACGTGGACGTGCAGGGCGATCTGCGCCTGGGCGACGAAGGACTCCAGGATGTGCCGGGTCATCGTCGTGTCGTACTCACCGATCATCGGCGCCATCTTCTCAGGCTCGGTGTGCACGAGGTACGGGCGGCCGGAGAGGTCGACGGTGACCTGGGCGAGCGACTCGTCCAGCGGGACGGTGCAGTTGCCGAAGCGGTAGATGCCGACCTTGTCGCCGAGGGCCTGCTTGAAGGCCGCGCCGAGCGCGAGGGCGGTGTCCTCGATGGTGTGGTGGCTGTCGATGTGCAGGTCGCCCTCGGTCTTGACCGTGAGGTCGAAGAGGCCGTGGCGGCCGAGCTGGTCGAGCATGTGGTCGTAGAAGCCGACTCCGGTGGCGACATCGACCTTTCCGGTGCCGTCGAGGTTGATCTCGACGAGCACGGACGTTTCCTTCGTGGTGCGTTCCACGCGGCCTACGCGGGGGCTCATGCGTCGTGCTCCTTCTTGAGTTCGCGTACCGCATCGAGGAACGCGTCGTTCTCTGCCGGGGTGCCCGCGGTGACCCGCAGCCAGCCCGGTACGCCGTTGTCCCGGACCAGGACGCCCTTGTCGAGGATCCGCTGCCAGACGGCGTGACTGTCGTCGAAGCGGCCGAACTGGACGAAGTTGGCGTCCGAGTCGGTGACCTCGTAGCCGGTGGCACGCAGCTCGGCCACCAGCCGGTCGCGCTCGCTCTTGAGCTGCGCGACGTACCCCAGCAGCGTATCGGTGTGCTCCAGGGCGGCGAGCGCGGTGGCCTGGGTGACGGAGGAGAGGTGGTACGGCAGCCGGACCAGCTGGACGGCGTCGACCACGGCCGGGTCGGCGGCGAGGTAGCCGAGGCGCAGCCCGGCCGCGCCGAACGCCTTGGACATGGTCCGGGAGACGATCAGGTTGCGGCGGCCCTCGATCAGCGGGAGCAGCGAGGGGCGGTGGCTGAACTCGCCGTACGCCTCGTCGACGACGACGATCGAGGGCCCGGCGGCCTGGGCGGCGTCGTACAGGGCGAGGACGGTGTCGGCCTCGACGGCGGTGCCGGTGGGGTTGTTGGGCGAGGTGATGAAGACGACCTCGGGGCGGTGCTCGGCGATGGCGGCGCGGGCGGCGTCCACGTCGATGGTGAAGTCCTCGTTGCGCGGCCCGGAGATCCAGTCGGTGCCGGTGGACCGGGAGATCAGGGCGTGCATCGAGTACGAGGGTTCGAAGCCGATCGCGGTGCGGCCGGGCCCGCCGAAGGTCTGGAGCAGCTGCTGGAGGACCTCGTTGGAGCCGTTGGCGGCCCAGACGTGGGACGCGGTCACCGTGTGTCCGGCAGTCCGCGACAGGTAGCGGGCCAGCTCGGTGCGGAGCTCGACGGCGTCCCGGTCGGGGTAGCGGTTGAGTCCGCGGGCGGCCTCACGGACCCGCTCGGCGATCCGCTCGACCAGAGCCTCGGGCAGCGGATACGGATTCTCGTTGGTGTTGAGGCGTACGGGGACGTCGAGCTGGGGCGCGCCGTACGGGGACTGGCCGCGCAGTTCGTCGCGGATGGGGAGCTCGTCCCAGGGGTTACGGGGGGTGGTGCTGTCGTACGTCACTGCTGCGGGACCTTCCAGCCGAACCGTGCCTTGAGGGCTGCGCCGTGGGCGGGGAGGTCCTCCGCCTCGGCGAGGGTCACGACATGGTGGGTGACCTCGGCGAGCGCGTCGCGGGTGTAGTCGACGATGTGGATGCCGCGCAGGAAGGACTGCACGGAGAGGCCCGAGGAGTGGCAGGCGCAGCCGCCGGTGGGCAGGACGTGGTTGGAGCCGGCGCAGTAGTCGCCGAGCGAGACGGGGGCCCATGGGCCGACGAAGATCGCTCCGGCGTTGCGGACGCGGTCGGCGACGGCGGCGGCGTCGGCGGTCTGGATCTCCAGGTGCTCGGCCCCGTACGCGTCGACGACCTTGAGGCCGTCCTCGATCGACGAGACGAGCACGACCGCGGACTGGCGGCCGGCGAGCGCGGGCTCGATGCGGTCGGCGATGTGCTTGGTGGCGGCGACCTGCGGGACCAGCTCCGCCTCGGTGGCGGCTGCCAGCTCCTCGGAGTCGGTGACCAGGACGGCGGCGGCCATCGGGTCGTGCTCGGCCTGGCTGATCAGGTCGGCGGCGACGTGCACCGGATCGGCGGTGGCGTCGGCGAGGATCGCGATCTCGGTGGGCCCGGCCTCGGCGTCGATGCCGATGCGGCCCTTGAGGAGGCGCTTGGCAGCGGCGACATAGATGTTGCCGGGGCCGGTGACCAGGTTGACCGGGGGGCAGTCCTCGGTGCCGTACGCGAACATCGCGACGGCCTGGGAGCCGCCGGCGGCGTACACCTCGTCGACGCCGAGCAGGGCGCAGGCGGCCAGGATCGTGGGGTGCGGCAGCCCGCCGAAGTCCTTCTGCGGCGGGGAGGAGACGGCGATGCCCTCGACGCCGGCCTCCTGGGCCGGGACGACGTTCATCACGACGGAGGAGGGGTAGACCGCACGGCCGCCGGGGACGTAGAGCCCGACGCGCTCGACGGGCACCCACTTCTCGGTGACGGTGCCGCCGGGGACGACCTGAGTGGTGTGGGTGGTGCGGCGCTGCTCGCGGTGGACGAGGCGGGCGCGGCGGATCGACTCCTCCAGTGCTGCCCGGACGGCAGGGTCCAGCTCTTCCAGCGCCCGCGTCAGGACCTCACCGGGCACCCGGACCGACTCGATCCGGACACCGTCGAGCTTCTCTCCCCAGTCGATCACTGCCGCGGACCCACGATGGCGTACGTCCTCGCAGATGGGCCGCACCGTCTCCAGGGCGGCTTCCACGTCGAACTCGGCACGGGGCAGCAGGTCGCGCAGGGCTCCACCCTCGGGGAGGGCGGCGCCGCGCAGGTCGATTCGAGAGATCACACGGCAATTCTCTCAGACCGCCCGGAGCGGCCGGTCGCCCGTATCACTGGCTGATACCGGTCGTCCGCACCACTGGCTGATACGTGTCTCGGCCATGTCCGGCTGTCACTGCTGACCGCTGGCTTTCACGGCGTCACACAAGGGCATAACGGTTCTACAGCAGGTGAGCCCACAAGGGGGTGTCCGGCGGATCAGGGCCGGACACCCCCTAGGGCACGACGGCAGCAGTACAGCATGTGCGCACGACGAGGGCGCAACAGCACGACAAGCATGAAGCATGTGTGCACGGAGGGAGCGGCCGTGACCGAGCCGCACGAAGGCGACATCCCGGACGGCCTCAGCGCAGCGGAGCTGGGCATGTGGCAGTCCTTCCGCAACGGGACCACCTACGACTTACGCAGCTACGACACGACCCGCAACGACCCGTTCGCCCCGCAGGCGTGGGGGCCCGAGCGGAGCGTCGGCGCGCGCACGGTGGCGCGGCTGCTGCTGGACGGTCCGCCCGCCCGGCCCGGCCGGGTGGCGGCGCTGAAGCTCCGGGGGGTGCGGATCACCGGGAAGCTGGATCTGGCGGGCGGCCGGGTCTCTCCGTACGTGGAGCTGACCGGCTGCCGTTTCGAGCAGGAGGTGGTGCTCCCGGAGTGCCACTTCACGACGCTGCGGCTGGTGGGCTGCGCGCTGCCCCGGTTGGAGGCCGCGCGCCTGCAGACCGAGGGCGATCTGCATCTGCCGCGCTGCCGGATCGACCGGGGGATCCGGCTGACGGACGCCCAGATCGGCACGGATCTGCTGATCAACCAGCTCAGTGTGGGCCCGGACCGGCACGGGCGGGCCGTCGTCGGGGACGGCATGGCGGTCGCGCAGGACCTCCAGGCCGAGATGATCGAGACGCTGGGCGAGCTGAGTCTGCGCGGGACGAAGGTGGGCGGTTCACTGAGCCTGCGCGGCAGCAGGCTGCGCGCGGCGGAGGACCGGCGGGCGCTGAACGCCCCGCAGCTGACGGTGGAGCGCACGCTCTACATGACCGAGGCGTGGGTGAGCGTCGACACCGGGAACCAGGGCACCACTCCCCCGTACGGCGTGGTCTACGCCCCGACCCCGGCGCGCGGCACCCGCTCGCAGATCTTCGAGTGCCGGGGCGGGGTGCGGCTGGACGACGGGCGGTTCGGGGACGCGGTGGACCTGCACAAGGCCCGGTTCACCATGACCCGGCAGGAGGAGCTGTCGTTGCGCCGGATCGTGACGCCGGAGCTGCGGTTCAACGCGGAGCGCCCGGAGGAGGGGCGGGTCGTGCTGAACGGCGCGAAGGTGGTGACCCTGATCGACCTGTCGACGAGCTGGCCGGGCCCCGGGGGGCTGGCGATGGGCGGTTTCGTCTACGAGAACCTCGTCCCCTACGGCCACTTCCCGCTCTCCCGGCGGCTGGAGTGGGTGCAGGCCGCGACCCCGGAGTACGTCCCCGAGCCGTACGAGCGCCTCGCCACGGTGATGCGCAGCTGCGGGGAGGACGCGGACGCGCGCGAGGTGCTGCTCGCCAAGCAGCGCCGCCGCCGCGAGACGCTGCCGGCCGCGGCGAAGGCCTGGGGGTATCTCCAGGACTGGACGGTGGCGTACGGCTACCGGCCGGGGCGGGCCGCGGTGTGGATGGCGGTGCTGTGGGCGGCGGGCACGGCGGCGTTCGCGCAGCACGCGCCGCCCTCGATCAAGGGCGAGGAGCATCCGCAGTGGAATCCCGCGCTGTACGCGCTGGATCTGCTGATCCCGGTGATCAACCTCGGGCAGGACGGTTACTGGCGGATGGAGGACGCCTGGCAGTGGGCCGCGGCCGGCCTGGTGCTGGTGGGGTGGGTTCTGGCCACCACGGTGGCGGCGGGGGCGTCCCGGATGCTGCGCAGGGGCTGACCGGGGAGGCGTGAGGAAGGCCGTGCGGGGACTGGTCCGAGGGCCCTGAGCGTAGGGTTCCCGGTGGCCTGGGCCGAGTGTCCGGCCGCCGGGCACCCTGTGACCACCGGGGCGGATGAGCACCGGGGGTGGATGCAATCAAGCCAACAGCGGGCCATTCCTTTGCCCTTTCTTGACCGGGCTCGATACAACCCATTCACTCGGCACAGAAGCTTCACAGCACGCCTCTGGCGCGGCCCTCACCAGCGCTTTTCAATGGTCTGCACCATGGCTTTCCTTCGCGCCCTGCTCAGTACCGCGCGCATGATCCGGCACAGCCCTCCGCTGTCCGCCGGACTGTCCGCGGATGACGCGGTGCTGCTCGACGCCCCCGACGAGCGGCTCTCTCCCGCGCTGGTCGCCGCTGCCCTGGGCGACTACGAACCGGCCGCCAAGCTGCTCGCCACCACCCGGGACTCCGCCGACTGGGAGAACCGGGACCGCTACCTCGGCCGGCTCGTCGCCTTCGCCCGCGGCCGGGACGGCTGGCTCGTCGACTGGCTGGCCGCCGCCCCCCGCGATCCGGACGCGCTGCTGGTCAAGGCGGAGCTGTCGGTCCGCCGCGCCTGGGAGTCGCCCGCCCGCGCGGAGCGGCTCCGCGAGGTGGGCCCGATGATCACCGCGGCCGCCGACGCTGACCCGCGCGACCCGGTGCCGTGGCGGCTCGCCCTGGACCACGCGCGCGGCACCCACGCCACGCACACCGCCTTCGAGTCGCTGTGGGAGCAGGCCGTACGGCGCTCCGCGCACCACTACGGCTGCCATGTGGCGGCGCTGCGCTACCTGTCGGCCGCCTGGTACGGCTCGCACCGCGAGTGCTTCGACTTCGCCGAGCAGGCCGCCGAGGACGCGCTGCCCGACTCCCTGGTGCAGGCCCTGCCGGTCCGGGCGGCCTTCGCGCTGCTCCTGGACACCCAGGCGGCGGGCCGGACCACCTCCGTGCTGGAGGAGCGGATCGACACGGCGGCCGACCTGGCGATCAAGCTCTCCGCCGCCTACCGGCCCGGTGACCCGTGGCCGGCCGAGGTCCGCAATCTCCTCGCGTACGTCCTGCTCGCCCGGGGCCGCTGGGCGGAGGCGCTGCACCAGTTCAACCTGATCGGCCTGCACGCGACGTCGTTCCCGTGGTCGTCGGTGTCCGAGGACGCGCTCGGCCGGTTCCTGGACGCACGGGACGGCGCACGCCTCCAGGTGGCCTCCCTGACCCCGCTGCGCGACCGGGCCGGTCACGGCCGCCCCCGGGGCCATTACGCTTGAGCGTTGTGACCACCGCCCGCCTTCCCCTTTTCCCGCTCAACGCGGTGCTGTTCCCCGGCCTGGTGCTGCCGCTCAACGTCTTCGAAGAGCGATATCGCGCCATGATGCGGGAGCTGCTGAAGAGCGACGAGGACGAACCTCGCCGCTTCGTCGTGGTCGCGATCCGCGACGGCCGCGAGATCGCCCCGACGGCCACCGGCATGCCGGACACCGTGGCGGCGGCCCCGCCCACCGAGCGCGCCCCGGCGGACGGCTTCGGCCCCGATCCGATCCAGACCTTCCACCGGGTCGGCTGCGTCGCCGACGCGGCGACGATCCGTGAGCGCGCCGACGGCGGCTTCGAGGTCCTGGCCACCGGCACCACCCGGGTCAGGCTGCTGTCCGTCGAGGCGGACGGCCCGTATCTGACCGCCGAGGTCGAGGACCTGGCCGAGGAGCCGCCCGCCGGGGACGAGGCCGATGAGGCCGGGGCCCTGGCGGAGGGCGTGCTGCGGGCCTTCCGCTCGTACCAGAAGCGGCTGGCCGGAGCGAGCGAACGCTCGCTGGCGACCGGCGCGGAGCTCCCCGACGACCCGTCGGTGATCTCGTACCTGGTCGCGGCGGCCACGGTCCTGGACATCCCCACCAAGCAGCGCCTGCTCCAGGCCCCGGACACGGCGACCCGGCTGCGCGAGGAGCTGACGCTGCTGCGCAAGGAGACGGCGGTCATCCGGCATCTGCCCTCGCTGCCGGCGACGGACCTGACGCGGGCCCCCACCCACCCCAACTGACGAGGACCGGCCCCCGTTGGCGAAGAAACTGAAGAAGAACCATCCGGGCGGCACCCCCGCCACGGTCGCCCTGACCGCGGCGGGCACCGCGTTCACGGTCCACGCCTACGACCACGACCCGGCGAGCGCGTCCTACGGCGAGGAGGCGGCCGAGGCCCTGGGCGTCTCCCCCGACCGGGTCTTCAAGACCCTGGTGGCGGACGTGGACGGCGCACTGACGGTCGCGGTGGTCCCGGTGGCCGGCTCCCTGGACCTCAAGGCCCTGGCCTCCGCGGTCGGCGGGAAGCGGGCGGCGATGGCGGACCCGGCGGCGGCGGAACGCACGACGGGGTATGTCCGGGGCGGCATCTCCCCGCTCGGCCAGCGCAAGCGGCTGCGCACGGTGCTGGACGCGTCGGCGCGGGCGCACGTCACGATCTGTGTCTCGGCTGGGCGCCGGGGCCTGGAGGTCGAGCTGGCGGCGACGGATCTGGCGGAGCTGACGGGGGCGGTGTTCGCGGAGATCGCCCGAAGCTAGAAAAATCTCCTCAATCGCCGGAGGGGCTGTATGGAGCCCCTCCGGCG
>NZ_JBHXJG010000192.1:0-14471 GCF_042723425.1 Streptomyces sp. NPDC058375
CAGGTATCGGATTGCTCCGATACCGGCCCTTGATCTGCGACTGTCTCCAGTCGGGACGACAGGATTTGAACCTGCGACCCCTTGACCCCCAGTCAAGTGCGCTACCAAGCTGCGCCACGTCCCGCCGCGTTTCCTCCCGGTTCTCCCGGGTGGCCGCGCAGGACAAACATTACCTCACTCCGAGGACCGTATCGACGCCCGCGCCTGTTGGGCACGGGCGGCCAGCCCCTCGGCCCCGCAGGCCATGGCCTGCTTCTGGGCCCGGGCCAGCTCCCGGTGCGAACCGATCGCGATGCCGTAGTCGACCCGGGCGAGGGCGTGCTCGTAGGCGGAGGAGGACTTCTCCAGGTGTCCCACCGCCTCGGCGAGCAGTTCCGCGGACCGCTCCGGGGGTGCGAAGAGGGCGACGCAGCGCAGGGCCTCGCCCAGGGCGGTGGGCGTGCCGAACCGTTCGGCGTGGACCCGGTTGCGGGCGGCGAGGTGCGCCGCGCGGGCCGGGTCGACGTCGGCCAGGGCCCGCGCCAGGTCGCCGGCCCACGGGGCCCAGATGCCGTTGAAGCGTTCGCGCGGCTCCAGGGCCGCGCCCGCCGCTTCCAGCTCGGCGATCGCCTCCTCCTTGCGGCCCTCGGCCAGCAGCAGGCGGCCCCGCACGCACGGTCCGTCGGGCAGCACCATGGCGCTGGGGTAGGGCGGGCCGAAGTCGTACCGGTCGGCGATGCGGCGGGCCTCGTCGGTGCGGCCGCGGGCCAGCAGGGTGTCGATGAGCAGGCAGGCCGCGTCCCAGTGCACGGGCAGGCCGGAGCCGACGCGGTCGGCGAGACGGAGCCCTTCGCGCAGGAAGCCTTCGGCCTCGGCGAGACGGCCGCGCCGACGGTGGACCATGCCGAGCAGGGTGTGGGCGAACGCCAGGTGGGCGCCGCTCCAGCCGGAGATCTCGAAGGCCCGGACCGCTTCGCCGAAGAGGCTCTCGGCGCGGTCCAGCTGGTCGACGAAGGTGTAGGCGATGCCGACCATGGTGGGGAGCTCGAAGCCCCACTCGGAGTCGGTCCAGCCGAGGCCCCGGGCGGGGCTGCCGTCGATCAGGGCGCGTTCGCAGAGGTCGACGATGAGCTGGGCGTTCTCGCCGCGCAGCATGGCGTCGAAGGCCCGCAGGGTGAGCAGGGCCCGTTCGGGGTTGTCGCGGCCCTTGAGGTGGTCGGCGTTGCGGGTGAGCCGCCGGGAGCGGGCCGGACCGTCGTCCTCGGTGGCCTGCATGCCCTCCCACATGAAGTGCGCGGCCTGCAGCCGCATCAGTCCGGGGCCGGGTGCGGTGCGCGCGGCCTCGGCGGCCAGCGACAGCGCCGCGTCCTTGAGCTGGTTGTTGTGGGCGAGCGCGGCGGCGAGCCGGAAGGTGGCGTCGACCCGAAGCCCGTCGTCGAGCCCCGGCATGTCGAGGGCGGCGCGCAGGTGCTGGACCGTGGTGGGCGGGGAACTCAGCAGGGTCGCGCAGCCCAGCTCGTAGAGGAGGACAGCCCGGTCCTTGGGGCGGGGCGGCTCCTCCAGGGCCCGTTCCAGGCAGCGCCGCGCCGCTTCGGGCGCGCCGACGGCGAGGTGCTGGCCGGCGGCTTCCCGCAGCTGCGCGACCAGTTCCTGGTCGTCGTCCGGGTGGACCTCCAGCAGGTGGCGGGAGGCCGCGGCGGCGCCGAGGCCGGCGCGGGTGATCGCCCAGGCGGCGCGCCCGTGCATGGCGGTGCGGGTGGCCGGCGGGATCGAGCGGTAGACGGCGGTCGCGATCAGCGGGTGGACGAACTCCAGCGGGTCGAAGCCGCTGACGATACGGGCGTCGCGCAGCCGGGCCGTGCAGTCGGCGGCCTCCGCCGAGCTCATTCCGGCGAGCGTGGCGGCCAGTTCCTGGGAGATGTCGGTGCCGAGAACGGCTGCCGCCCAGGCGAACCGGTTGGCGTTCGTCCCGAGCCGCTCCAGCCGGGCGACGAGCCCGCTGCCCCGTGCGGACGCGCCGAGTTCGCGCAGTTCGCCCGCCGATTCCTCCACCGGCGGCAGTTCGCGGTCCTGGACCTTGGCGACCAGCTCGACCGCCTCGTACGGGTTGCCTCCGGTGACGGCCCACACCTCGCGGCAGAACGGGTCGTCGGCGTGGTCGCCGAGGCCCGCGCGGACCAGTACGGCGGTGGCGTCCGGGGTCAGGGCCCGCAGGGCGACCCGGGTCACCGTGCCCTCGCCGGCGAAGCCGCGCTCGGCCTCCCGGTCGGCGACGTAGTTGGCGTCCCGTTCGGCCAGCTCCTGCGGGCGGTGGGCCTGCACCACCAGGACCGGGAGTTCGCCGAGGCGGGCGGTGAACGAGGCGAGCCAGGCGAGGGATTCGCCGTCCGCCCAGTGGGCGTCGTCCACGATGAGCAGCAGCGGCCGGTGGCTGAGCCGGGAGGCGAGCCGGCCGACGACGAAGTCCAGGCCGTCGCGCACACCCTGCGGGTCGGGCTGCGGGCCGCTCGGCTCGGCGAGTCCCAGAGCGGGGGCGGTGGTCTCGTACCAGTCGCCGAACAGGGCGCGGGTCTCGTCCGGCGGGAACTGGTCGAGGGCGGGCTGCAGCAACTGCCGTACGACGTGGAACGGTACGGAGGTGACGGTCTCGCCTCCCCTGGCGGACCACACGGTGCAGCGGTCGGCGGCCATCGCCCGGATCTCGGCGAGCAACGCGGTCTTGCCGATCCCCGCCTCTCCGCTGAAGACCAGGAGCCCGCCGACGGCCTGCGCACCGCACAGGGCGTCCACCGCCTCGGCAGCGGCGGCGAGTTCCGGTTCACGCTCGTACAACGGCCGGGACGGCTTCATGCCCACCCTTCCCACAGAGGCAGTCTTCTCGACGGTCGAGCCTAGTCGTGCGCGGGTGCTCGCCGACAGGGTTCGCACGATTCCCCGCAGGTGCGGGGCACAATCGAGTAGTGAACGAGACGCGCAGAGACCGTGACGACGAGGGCCGGGCGCGCAACGCGCGCCCCCGTGACGGGCTGGGGCGCCCCCTGCCATACGGGACACCCGGCGTCGAACGACAGCCGGAGGGCGTCGTCCGCACGCCCGCGGAGACGCTCCGGGAGGCACAGCGGCTGCTGGACGCGGGGATGCCGTTCCACGCGCACGAGGTCTTCGAGGACGCCTGGAAGTCGGGACCGGAGGTCGAACGCGAGCTCTGGCGGGGGCTGGCCCAGCTCGCGGTGGGGCTGACCCATTCCGCGCGGGGCAACACAGCTGGCGGGGCGCGGCTGCTGCGCCGGGGCGCGGGGGCGCTCGCCCCGTTCGCGGGGTCCGGGCCGTACGGGATCGCGGTCGCCGCACTGTCCGACTGGGCGCGGGAGTTGGCGGGCCGGGTGGAGTCGGGTCCGACGGTCGACGCGGCGGCCGAGGCGCCCCGCCTGCTCGGGTAGCCCGAAGGGCGGCACCCGGACCGGCAGGCGACCGGAAGACCCGGGTCCGCGAACCCGAGGGCCGTACAGCTACTACGATCCGGCTCCATGAGCACTTCTGACCAGGACCAGGACCAGCACCGGGACGCCGACGTTCCGATAGCCGACACCGCCGCGGAGACGAAGACCGGGGCAGAGTCGGAGACCGCGACGAAGACCGAGGCGGACGCGGGGGCGGGCTCGGGGGCGGAGGGCGGTGAACTCGACGCGCCGGACGGGCAGGGCGAGAAGAGACTCACCCCGCGCCAGGCCCGGCGGCTGCGGATCGTCCTCTCCTCGGTGGGCATGGCGGCGATGGCCGTCGTGCTCGGGCTGCGCATCGCGAGCCGTTCATCGGTGCTCGTCGTGGGCGTCTACGGGCTGGCGCTCATCCTGTGCGGAGTGGTGATCGAGCTGAGCCGGAACGGCCGCACCCGGCTGGCCAGCTGGCTGCTGGGGGCGGGGCTGCTGGCCGCCGTGGGAGCGGACTGGCTGCTGCTTCCCTGATACGGAGGCCAAGGGGGCCGGGTAGACAGGGGCCAGGCGGCCGGGCGGCCAGGCGGCCTCAGATGAGCAGGAGTTGGAGTCCGCCGACCACCGTCGCGCCGATGACGATCCGGTCGAAGACCTTCTGGTTGATCCGGTCGACGCACACGCGGCCCAGGTAGGCGCCGGGCAGGACGAACAGCACCAGACAGGCGTCGAGCAGCAGGGAGCGGGCGTCGATCAGGCCGAGGCCCACGCTGAACGGCACCTTGGACACGTTCAGGATCAGGAAGAACCAGGCCGAGGTGCCGAGGAACCCTAGCTTGCGGAAGCCGGCCGAGAGCAGATAGAGCGACATCACCGGCCCGCCGGCGTTGGCGACCATCGTGGTGAACCCGCCGAGAACGCCGTAACCGCGCGCGGCGGTCCGGCCGGTTCCACTGCCGCCCTCGGTTTCGGTTGCGGTTTCTTCCTCCCCTCCCGCCGCCTTCTCCGCGATCCGGCGACGCCACAGGGTGACACCGGTCATGAACAGCAGGATCGCGCCGATGGAGGTGCGGACCGCCGCGTCGTCGGCCCACAGCAGGAACACGGTGCCGGCCACCACGCCCACCGCGACGGCGGGGAACAGCCGGAGCAGGGTGGGCCAGTGGGCGTGACGGCGGTAGACGCGTACGGCGAGGAGATCGCCGGCGATGAGGATCGGGAGCAGCACCCCGGTCGATTCGCGGGCCGGAAGGACGGCCGCGAATACCGCGAGGCTGATCGTATTGGCACCGCTGACGGCCGTTTTGGAGAAGCCGACGAGGGTGGATGCCGCCGCGAGGGCGACCAGTTGCCAGAGGCTGATGGTGTCCATGTCGGGAAAGATGCTAAGCGCACCGATTTTCCGGCGGGTGGCCAGGTGCTGGGTCGGTCCTCCCTCTTACGCCCTGATGAGCGTTTGATCGATTCAGCCCCGCTCTTGATCGATCCATTGACCCCTCTTCGATCAGTCGATCAGGATTCCCGCATGACTGCCTCCGCTGGTGCCCGCCTCGTACTCCCCCCGGAAGACCGCGCGTCGAGCCCGTACACCGGGTACACCCGCGCCCACTGGGAGGCGGCCGCCGACGGGCTGCTGGAAGCCGCCCGGAAGTGGGCCACGCCAGGCGGCGCCCGGCTCGACCTGCCCGGGCCCCCGTCGCACTCCGGCGTCCGCTCCGACGGCCTGGAGGGGTACGCGCGCACCTTCCTGGCGGCCGGGTTCCGGGTCGCGGGGGCGGGCGGCAAGGACCCGAACGGTCTGCTGGAGCGGTACGCGGACGGGCTCGACGCCGGTACGCGGACACCGGGCCGGGACGACGCGGAGTCCTGGCCGCTGATCCTGGACCACCACGTACAGGGGCAGCCCATGGTGGAGTCCGCGTCGGTGGCCCTCGGCCTGCGGCTCACTCGGCCCTGGCTCTGGGACCGGCTGGCCTCCGACGTACAGGACCGGGCGGAGCACTGGCTGCGGGGCGCGCTGCGGCATGTTCCGGCCGGCAACAACTGGTATCTCTTCCCGTACACCGTCGCCGGGTTCCTGGAGTCGGTGGGCCGGGGCGACGCGGAGACGGCCCGGGCCCGGGAGCGGGCGCTGGAGCTGCTGGAGGGCTGGTACCGGGGCGACGGCTGGTACGCCGACGGGGACGGGCGCGCCTTCGACCACTACAACGGCTGGGCGCTGCACCTGTATCCGCTGCTCGACGCCCATCTGGCGGGCGACGAAAAGGAGTCGGCGCGCCACGGGGCGCGGTTGCGCGAGCACCTGGAGAGCCTCTCGCTGATGTTCGGCGGCGACGGGGCCCCGCTGCACTTCGGGCGCTCGCTGACCTACCGCTTCGCGGCGAGCGCGGGGGTGGGTCTGGGCGCGGTGACCGGGCACACGCCGCTCACTCCGGGGGCGTCCCGACGCGTGGTCAGCGGGTCGCTGCGGTACTTCCTGGAGCGCGGCGCGGTCGGGGACGACGGACTGCTGAGCCTCGGCTGGCACGGCCCGCACGCGGCGACGCTGCAGACCTATTCCGGCCCCGCGTCCCCCTATTGGGCGTCGAAGGCGTTCGTGGCTCTCCTGGCTCCCCCCGAGCACCCTTTGTGGGCGTCGCCGGAGGAGGCGGCTGCGAGCGAGGGCCCCGACCGGGTGCTGTCCGTGCCGGCGGCGGGCTTTCTGGTGCAGTCGACACGGGCGGACGGCGTGGTACGGCTGCACAACCACGGCAGCGACCATGTGCGCCCGGACGAGGGCGAGTCGGCGGCCGACGAGGACCCGCACTACGCGCGGCTCGCGTACTCCACCGTGACCGGGCCCACCTCGGCGGCGAACACGGCGGACAACCATCTGTCGGTGACGATCGGCGGGGCGCGCAGCGCACGGCGGCGCATCCATCCGCTCGGGGCGGGGCACGGCGAGGGCTGGGGCTGGGCGGCCTCCTGGCATCTGCCGGTGTTCCCGGCGGGCCCCTCCACCGTCCCCGGGCTGCGGGTGGAGAGCGTGACCGTGGCGCGGGGCCGCCACGAACTGCGGGTGCACCGGGTGCTGGGCGCGCCGGGCGGGGCGCGGGCCGAGCTCACGGGCTGGGCGACCGACCCGGACGGTCCGGTGCGTTCGCTGCTGCGGGGGCTGTACGGCTGGGGAGCGCCCGAGGACGTACGGGCCCCGCAGGGAACGGCGTTCGCGCGCTGGGTGACCGTGCCCCGGCTCGCCGCCGAGGTGACAGGCACGGTGGTCCTGGCCGCCCTCGCCTCCCTCACCGCCGATCCGGAAGCCGCCCTGTCGGACAAGACCGTGGACGGGGCGTTGGATGGGGAGTTGGACGACGTGGTGGACCGGGTGGAGGTGGCCGGCGACACGGTCGAGGTGCGCTGGGCGGAGGACGGGGCGCGGACGCGGATCGCCTTCGGCCGGGGCGCGGTGACGGTCGATCACGGGTAGAGGCTCCCGGATGCGGCCGGAGCCCTCTCCGGCCCTCTACGCGTCCGTGCGGATCACCACCACCAGCGTACGGGGCCCGTGGACGCCCTCCACCCGCTCCAGCTCGATGTCGGAGGTGGCGGACGGCCCGCTGATCAGCGTCGTCGGCCGTTCGGGCACCAAGCGCGCCACCGCCTCCGGCACGCCCACCTCGACGGTGGAGAGGTCGACGACGCACACGTGCAGATCGGGGACGAGGGACAACGCCCTGCGGCCCTGACCGGGCGAACCGTCCAGGAAGATCGTGCCGGTCTCCGCGCAGCCGGCGGCCGACGCCGTCACCACCGCGTCCAGGGCGTCGAGTTGCGAGGGCGAGACATCTGCGTCGTCCTGCCGCACCTCGCCCTCGTACCCGTCGAGCCAGCGCGCGTCCAGCCCGGCCGGCACACCGATGCGGCGCAGACCGTGCTCCCGCAGGACCTCGCCGACGACCTCGGCGGTGCGCTCCGCCGTACAGGGGTGCACGCGTGCCTTGTAGTCGAGGAGCCGGTCGGTGAAGAGGGCGAGGCGTTCGTCGTCGGGCAGGACGCGGCCGGTGCGGTGGTCGCGCGGGACGACGACGGCGGGCGTCGGGGCCAGGGCGAGGGCGTCGCGGATCCGGCCCAGCACGGTGTCGCGGGCACTGTTCATGTCGCGTCCTCCTCGTTGCGATCGCTGTTCTGCTCGGCCCGGGTGCTGTTTCCCTCGGTGGCCGCGGCCCGCAGGGCGGCCCTGCCCTCGTCGGAGGCGAACCAGGACCGGAAGGTCTCCCGGGGCGGGGCCGCCGTGTCGCGGCTGTCGCTCCAGCCGCTGAACGGCGGGGGCAGCCGGGAGATCGTGCCGTCGCCTCCCGCGACGACGCGGCCGAGGCCCGACGTCTTCTGCGCGGTGGTGTAGAGAGTCGGGCGGCGCATCACGGCGGCGGCCGCCTTCATCGCCAGCTTCTCCGGTGTGACGCCGGCCTGTTCGGTGTGCTGGTGGCGCAACTCCACCAGCAGCGACGGAATGTCGATCTTCACCGGGCAGGCGTCGAAGCAGGCCCCGCAGAGACTGGAGGCGTACGGCAAGGAGCTGTTCGGGTCGTCCTTCGCCGCGTGCATACCGGCCAGTTGCGGGGTGAGGACCGCGCCGATGGGCCCGGGGTAGGTCGATCCGTAGGCGTGGCCGCCGGTCCGCTCGTACACCGGGCAGACGTTGAGGCAGGCGGAGCAGCGGATGCAGTTGAGGGCCTCGCGTCCGACCGCGTCGGCGAGGGCGGCGGTGCGCCCGTTGTCGAGGAGGACCAGGTGGAAGTCGCGCGGACCGTCGCCGGGCGTCACCCCGGTCCACAGCGACGTGTAGGGGTTCATCCGCTCCCCCGTCGAAGAGCGGGGCAGGAGCTGGAGGAAGACCTCCAAATCCTGGAAGCGCGGGAGGACCTTCTCGATGCCCATCACGGTGATGAGGGTCTCGGGCAGGGTCAGGCACATGCGCCCGTTGCCCTCGGACTCGACGACGGCCAGCGTGCCGGTCTCCGCGATACCGAAGTTGGCACCGGAGACGGCGACCTTCGCGGTCAGGAACTTCTCGCGGAGGTAGCCGCGCGCGGCGGCGGCGAGATGGGCGGGGACGTTGTCGAGGTCCGGGTCGACGCCGGGGATCCGGTCGAGGAAGATCTGCCGGATCTCGTCCCGGTTGCGGTGGATCGCGGGGACCAGGATGTGCGAGGGCTTGTCGTGGGCGAGCTGCACGATGAGTTCGGCGAGGTCGGTCTCGTACGGAGTGATGCCGACGGACTCCAGATGCTCGTTGAGTCCGATCTCCTGGGTGGCCATCGACTTGACCTTGACGACCTCGTCGCTGCCCGTGGCTTTCACGAGCCGCGCGACGATCTCATTGGCCTCGGTGGCGTCGGGGGCCCAGTGGACGGTGCCGCCGCGCTCGGTGACCTTGCGCTCCAGTTGTTCGAGCAGTTCTGGCAGCCTGTTCATGGTGTCGGTCTTGATGGCGGAGCCCGCGTCCCGCAGGGCTTCCCAGTCGGGGAGTTCGCCGGTGACGTGCAGGCGTTTGGCGCGGATGGTGGCCGTGGCGCGGCCGAGGTTGCGGCGGAGCTGGTCGTTGCCCAGTTCGTCGTGGGCAGCGCGGGGGAAGGCCTGGTCGCCGCGGAGGTTACCGGTGCCGTACGGGGAGCGGGGCGGCCGGGCGGGCATGCCGAGGAACGTACTCATACGGAGGCCTCCGTGAGGGCGTCGGGCGTGGTGCGGGTCGCGGCGAGGATCCGGGCGAGGTGCAGGGTGCGCGTTCCGGAACGGATCCGGGAGAGGCCGCCGCCGATGTGCATCAGGCACGAGGAGTCCCCGGCGGTGCACACGTCGGCCCCGGTGGCCGTGATGCTGTCCATCTTGTCGTGGAGCATCGCGGTGGACGTCTCGGCGTTCTTGAGCGCGAAGGTGCCGCCGAATCCGCAGCAGGAGCCGGCGCCGGGCAGCTCGACGAGGTCGATGCCCTCGACCGCACGCAGGAGTTGGAGGGGCTTGTCGCCGACGCGAAGCATCCGCAGCGAGTGACAGGTGGGGTGGTACGTGACCCGGTGCGGGAAGTACGCGCCGACATGGGTGACGCCGAGGACGTCCACGAGGAGCTCGGAGAGCTCGTACGTCTTCGCGGCGACGGTCTCCACACCGGCGCGGAGCGCGGCGTCCCCGTAGCGGTCGGCGACGATCCGGTGCTGGTGCCGGACGGAACCGGCGCACGAGCCGGACGGCATCACGACCGCCTCGATCGAGGCGTCGCCGAACCCGTCCGCGAAGTTGCGTACCAGGGGCACGGGTTCGCGCTGGTAGCCGGTGTTGATGTGCATCTGCCCGCAGCAGGTCTGGCCCGGCGGGAACACCACGTCGTGGCCCAGGCGCGTGAGCAGGATCGCGGTGGCCTTCACCGCGTCGGGGAAGAGCGTGTCTCCCAGACAGGTGGCGAAGAGTCCGATGCGCATGGGGCCTCCCCGGTCGGGTTCGGCGCGGCGGCCGATGTCCGTCGCGTCTCACCATGAGGTTTCTAAGGTCGGACCATACTAGGTACGGTCCGAGGAAGGGAACGTCCGAGGGTGTGTGCCGTGCGGAAGTCGGACCCGGGTCGGCCGCCGGTATACGGGAGTCGCCGGGGCCGGCTGTCGGCTGTCGGCTGTCGGCTGTCGGCTGTCGGCTGTCGGCTGTCGGCTGTCGGCATACGGGAGTCGACCCGGCGGCCGGGCCCTTACGGCGCGTGCGGCCCCTTCACCAACGTCCCGTGGAAGCCCCGGATATGCCATTCCACCAGGTCCGCGGCTTCATCGCCGCTCCCCTCCCGTACCAGGGTGAGAAGAGTCCGATGCTCGGCGTTGAGGGCGCGGGCGGTGGCTGGCCAGTCCTCGGCGGCTTCGAGGGCGCGCAGGATCAGCGGCCGTACGGACTCGCGTACGGCGGAGGTCAGCGTGGAGGTGAGGGCGTTGCCGGAGCTGCGGGCGATGAGCACATGGAAGCGGGTGTCCAGATCGTTGAAGGTGCTCACGGTGATCCCCGGCTCCGCCATGCCCGCCACCAGCTCCTCCGCCTCGTCGAGGTCCTCGACGGGCGCGTGGCAGGCGGCGGCCTCGAAGCTGGACCGTTCCAGAACCACCCGGGCCTCCAGAACGTCGTGGAGGCTGTAGCTGTCGAGGGCGAAATGCAGCCGGAGCAGCCTGCCCAGGGCGTCGTCCGGGTTGCGCACGATCCGGGCCCCGGCGTCGGGGCCCCGGCCGGGCTGGGCCACCAGGACGCCGATGGTCTCCAGCACCCGGAGCGCCTCGCGCAGGGCGGAGCGGCTGACGCCGAGCACCGGAGCCAGTTCCCGTTCGGGGGGCAGCCGGTCACCGGCCCGGAGCTCTCCGGCGAAGACCCGTTCCTCGATGCTGCGGAGCACGAGCTCATGGGTGCGGGACTGCTGCACGGGCTGCCATTCGACGGGCATCCGTCACTCCCTGCCTCGGCCGGATCCGGACATGCAGCCTATGTCACACCGGGCATGTGGTCGGACCTCAGGCGCGTAGGCCCGTCCCGTACGTGCGAAAGCCCGCCCGGAGATCCGGACGGGACCTGCGCACCGGCCGGAAGGGGGCCGATGGGGCGGGCGGTGCATGCGGGCACCGCCGGAACCAGGGCCGCGGGACGGCGGGTGCTATCGGGTGCTGGGGATGTCCCGCCCGTGCAGGCGGCCGCGCTGTGGGTCGAAGAGGTGGGCCGCCGCGCCGGACACGACGAGTCCTGCTGCGATCAGGAGACCGTGGCCCACGGCGATGCCGATGCCCAGTGCGGCGAGTCCGGCGGCGAGCCACAGCCAGGCGTTGCGGTGGCGGTACTCGCGCGGGGGGCGCGGAGTTCCGCCGGACATCGCCTCGGCGAACCCGGGATCGTCGTGACGCAGCCGCTCCTCCAGATCACGCAGCCGCTCGTCATACGTGGGCATGATGTCTCCCTCCCGGTACGGAAACCCTCCCGGCGCCCGAAGCCCCGGCCCCCGTGGTGCGGCACGGGGCAGGGCCCCCGGGGCCCTGGACCTCATGGTCGGCGGGGAGGGCACCCGGGGGCCATCGGGGGCAGCACCCATATCCGGGGGCCCGCACCATGTAGCAGCGATACGTGGGGGCCTTCCCGTAGCAGCGATAGTGGAGGCTGTCAGCGCGCCCGCTCGACCCGACCCTTCGAAGGAGCCGTTCGACCGTGTCCCTGTTCTGGCGGATCTTCCTGCTCAACGCCGCCGTGCTGGTCGCGGCCGGCGCCCTGCTCCTGCTCGGGCCGATCACCATCTCCACCCCGGTCCTGCTGACCGAGGCGATGATCCTGACCGGCGGCATCGCGTTCATGCTCGCGGCCAACGCGGCCCTGCTCCGGCTCGGCCTCTTCCCGCTCCAGCGGGTCACCCGCGCGATGACGACCACCGATCTGCTGCGGCCGAGCCCGCGCCCCGAGGTCGCGGGGCACGGTGAGATCGCCGCGCTGATCGAGACGTTCAACACGATGCTGGACCGGCTGGAGGCCGAGCGCGCCACCAGCAGTGCCCGTGCTCTCTCCGCGCAGGAGGCCGAGCGCCGCCGGGTGGCGCAGGAGCTGCACGACGAGGTCGGGCAGACGCTGACCGCGGTGCTGCTGGAGCTGAAGCGGGTGGCCGACCATGCCCCGGAGCCGCTGCGCGGCGAGTTGCGGCAGGTCCAGGAGATCACCCGGGGGTCGCTGGACGAGATCCGCCGGATCGCGCGCCGACTGCGGCCCGGGGTACTGGAGGAGCTCGGCCTGGTGAGCGCGCTGACGGCGCTGATCACCGAGACCCCGACGCCGGACGGGCTGACGATCCGCCGCCAGATGGGAAAGGACCTGCCGGAGTTGGGCGCCGAGGCCGAACTGGTCGTCTACCGGATCGCTCAGGAAGCCCTCACCAACACGGTCCGGCACGCCCGCGCCACCCGGCTCGAACTGTCGCTGCGGCGCAGCCCCGGCGGGGTGGAGCTACGCATCCGCGACGACGGCCGCGGCCTCGGGGACGCCCCGGAGGGAGCCGGCCTGCGCGGGATGCGCGAACGCGCCCTGCTGATCGGCGCCGAGGTCTTCCTCGGTCCCGGTCCGCAGGGCGGCACCGAAGTACGTCTCGATGTGCCCGTCCCGAACGGAAGCAACGGAAGCAAGTGAACATGCCCACCTCACCGTCCATCGCCCCGCCTTCCGGGGGCGCCGCCGCCCCGACCCGCATCCTGCTGGCGGACGATCACGCCCTCGTACGTCGCGGCGTCCGGCTGATCCTGGACGGCGAACCGGACCTGACGGTCGTCGCCGAGGCCGGCGACGGTGCCGAGGCCATCGAGATGGCCCGCAGCGAACGGCCCGACCTGGTCATCCTGGACATCGCCATGCCCCGCCTCACCGGCCTGCAGGCGGCGCGCGAACTGTCCCGGGTCGTGCCCGGCCTGCGCATCCTGATGCTCACGATGTACGACAACGAGCAGTATTTCTTCGAGGCGTTGAAGGCGGGGGCGGCCGGGTACGTCCTCAAGTCGGTCGCGGACCGGGACCTGGTGGAGGCCTGCCGGGCGGCGATGCGCGACGAGCCGTTCCTCTACCCGGGCGCGGTGACCGCGCTCATCCGCAATTTCCTCGACCGGGCCAAGGACGGCGATGGCCTGCCAGCGCGGGCCATCACGGAGCGCGAGGAGGAGATCCTCAAGCTGGTCGCCGAGGGCCACTCCTCGAAGGAGATCGCCGAGCTGCTCGTCATCAGCGTCAAGACGGTGGAACGGCACCGCGCCAACCTGCTCCAGAAGCTCGGCCTGAAGGACCGTCTGGAACTCACGCGCTACGCGATCCGGGCCGGACTGATCGAACCCTGACCGGCCCGGCGGGTACGAACAAGCGGGCACGCGGACCAGCGGGCACGCGGACCAGCGGGCACGGGGACCAGCCGCCAGGGACCAGCCGCCAGGGGGCCAACGGGCAGGGACCAGCGGGTGCGCGGACGAGCGAGCACCGGTCGGTTCATGTGATTCTCACCCGGTCCGCATAAGGTTCCCCCGTGACCCAGATGACCCCGCCCGGCTGGCATCCAGACCCCGGGCACTCAGACAAAGGCCCCGCTCAGGAACGCTGGTGGGACGGAGCGCAGTGGACCGGCCATGTCCGCGCGTCGCCCGGCGCGGCGCGCCGTCGCGGGATCCGCATCGGCGTCGGCGTGACCGTCGGCGCGGTGGTGCTCGCCGCCATCGGGGGCGGTGTGTATCTGCTGGGCGAGGACAGTGGCGGCGGCCGGCCGGCCACCGCGGCCTCCTCGCCGTCCGCCGACCCCGGCCTGCCGGGCGCACCGGACGGCGACGGGAAGGACGGCGGGAAGGGCGGCGAGGGGAACGACGGGGAGAACGACGGCGGCCAGAGGCCGGGCGAGCAGCTCCCGCCGACCGAGCCGGGCTTCGCCACGGACCTGGCCGCAGGGATCAGCCTTCCGGTGCCCGAGGGGTGGAAGGGAACATCCGGTGCGGTCGGCGCCGGACTGACGACGGGTGAGCACGCGTGCCCCGGCGACACCGCCGAGACCTGTGTGCGCGGCGGAGTCTTCTCGGCCCCCGCGGCTGCGATGAAGCTCACCGCGGGGACTCCGGAAGAGGCGGCCAGGAAGGACATCGAGGTCAACGCCAAGGAGTCCTACGGCGGCAAGAGCTACGGGGAGATCACCTCGCACGAGGAGCTGAAGTCCGAGGCCGTCACGGTGGCGGGCGGCAAGGGCTATGTCGTGCGCTGGAAGGTGGTGACGGAGAAGGGCGACGACGGCTACGTGGAATCGCTGGTGTTCCCCTCCCCCGCATCCGAGGGCATGCTCGTCGTGGTCCGGTCCGGGTTCGACATCAACAAGGACGCGCCGAAGCTGTCCGTCCTGGATGAGATCACCGGCGGGATCAAGGCCGCGTCCGGTGCCGGAGGAGGCACCGGCGGAGCGGTCTGACCCGCACCGCACCCACCGCACCGCACGGAACGGCGGGTGCGGTCTGACCCGCACCGCACCCACCGCACCGCACGGAACGGCGGGCCCGGACCGTCCCCCGGTCC
>NZ_JBHXJG010000193.1:0-14379 GCF_042723425.1 Streptomyces sp. NPDC058375
CCGCCGCCCCGTCGAGCGGCCGCGGCGTGGGCCCCGGCAGGCCGTGCGCCGCCTCCCGCAGATCGGCGTGGCCGGACAGCGACCGGGCGAAGACCGCCTCGGCGATCCCCGACACCGGAACCCCGAGGTCGAGCGCGATCTGCACGGTCCAGCGCCCGGTGCCCTTCTGCTCCGCCCGGTCCTGCACGATGGCGACGAACGGCTTCCCGGTCGCCGCGTCCGTGTGGGCGAGGACCTCCGCCGTGATCTCGATCAGATACGAGTCGAGTCGGCCGGTGTTCCACGTACGGAAGACGTCGGCGATCTGCGCGGGGGAGTACCCGGCGACGGCGCGCAGCAGGTCGTACGCCTCGGCGATCAGCTGCATGTCCGCGTACTCGATGCCGTTGTGGACCATCTTCACGAAGTGGCCCGCGCCGTCGGGTCCGATGTGGGCGGTGCACGGCGTGCCGTCCTTCGCCTGCGCGGCGATCTTCTCCAGCATCGGGCCCAGCGAGGCATACGACTCCGCCGAGCCGCCCGGCATGATGCTCGGCCCGTTCAGCGCGCCCTCCTCGCCGCCGGAGATCCCTGTCCCGACGAAGTGGATCCCGCGCTCGCGCAGTTCCTTCTCGCGGCGGCGGGTGTCCTCGAAGTGGGCGTTCCCGCCGTCGATGATGACGTCGCCCTCCTCCAGCAGCGGCGCGAACTCCTGGATCACCGCGTCGGTGGGGTCTCCCGCCTTCACCATGATCACCAGGCGTCGGGGGCGCTCCAGCGCGGCGACGAACTCCTCGGGCGTGTGCGCGGCGATGAACGTGCCCTCGTCGCCGAACTCCTCGACCAGGGCGTCGGTCCGGGCCGTGGTGCGGTTGTGCAGGGCGACGGTGTAACCGTTGCGGGCGAAGTTCCGGGCGAGGTTGCGGCCCATGACCGCGAGTCCGGTGACGCCGATCTGAGCAGTGCCGCTCATCTGTGTGCTCCTGGGGGTGCGGTACGTACCGCTCGTCGGGTGCGGTGCTTCGGTCAGGGGAGTACGGGCGCGGGGACAGCCGCGTTCAGGGGTGGACGCTCGCCGGGGGCCCGCTCAGGGCGAGGGCGAGGCGGTCGTGCCGCCGGTGGCGGTGCCGGCTCCGGGAGCACCGGGGGGCGGGCCCGGCTCCAGGAGCGCGTCGTCGTCCCCCGGCTCGGGGATCACGTGCATCGCGGCCTCCTCGGCCGACGCCGCCGCTCCGTCGATGCCCACGTCGCTGGCGGTGAGGGTCGCCGGGACGGTCCCTTCCGCCTGCTGGGTCAACCGCCCGGCGCGGGCGACACCCACCTCGTTGTCCCAGGGCTCCCCGTCACCGCCCACGAGATCGCCCACACCGTCGCCGAGAGATCCGTCGGGCTCGGGAACTTCCCTGGTCAGCCGGTTGTCGAGGGACTCGCCGGTGTGCCGCTCGTCGGCCGTGGTGCCGAGTCCCTCGACCACCCAGGGGCGGTCCGGTGGCGCGTAGCCCTCGTCCAGCGGGTCACCGGTGCCGGACGGGTCCATGAGCGTGTCCTCGGCGCCGAGCTGCTCGGTGGGGTCGGAAGCCTCGGGTTCCTGGGGCTGGTAGACGTCGTCCCCCCAGTCGGTGTCGCTCATGGCGCGTCCTTTCCTCCGGGAGCCGAATGCCACTGTCCCCTGTACGCAATTCCACTCCGGACCCGCTCCGGCCGCAAAGGGAAGATCGGATTCCGATGCCTGGCGCGGGCGGCGCGGAGCGGTTTGTACGCAGGTCGCGACCCGTTCCCCGACGCGCGGAGACTCTTGGGCCGCCGCGCTGTTCTAGTCGTCGAACGGCCCGGCATAGGGTGACCCTCCATGGGGAACGGACAGCAGTCGCCCGGGGGCGATCACCAGCAGCAGGGCCCATGGTCGCCGTACGCGGGACAGCCGCCCGCTCCCGGGGGCGCCGCCCCCTGGAACGCTCCGACCGAGCCGAACGGGCAGCCCCCCGCGGCCTCCGCCCCCTGGAGCGCGCACCCCGGCCCGCCCCCGTCCGGTGGCAGCCGCCGCAGCTCGGTCATCGCCGTCGTCGCGGCCACCGCCGTCGTCCTCGCCGCCGGGATCACCGGATTCCTGGTGTTCGGCGGCGACGGCGACAGCGATGACGGGAAGCCGGACATGGGACAGACGGGGGCGGACGTCGTCTCTCCGTCCGCGTCCCCGGGGCAGGCCCGGGGCGGAGCCGAGGACGGGACCGGGCCCCTGGTGCCCGGCTGGAAGACGGTGATCAACCCCAAGCGCGGCATCGCCTTCGACGTGCCGGTGGACTGGGCGCCCAAGTCCACCGGCTGGGTCAGTTACGTCGCCGAGAACGACGACCCCGATGAGACCCCGCTCGTCGGGTTCTCCGCCCCGGCGATCCTGAAGGAGAAGTGGTGCCGCTCCGACGACGACGGCAACGGCGTCCAGGAGGACACCCCGCTCGCCTCCGCGGGCTCCAGGGGTGAGACCGGCGCCCGCAGCACCGCCGAGGCGGCCCGGGAGAACGCCCGACTCTGGGTCTACGGCAGCTACGCCCAGCCGTCGAAGGAGAAGGTCACCACCGGGGCGGCGAAGCCGTTCACCACCAAGTCCGGCATCACCGGGAGCGTGGCGACGGCCACCTCCACCGGTGTCGACGGAACGGGCCGCTGCGCCTACGACGGCAAGGCGACCGCGTTCGCTTTCGAGAACCCGGCGGGGGAGACGGTCTCCTGGACGTTCGTCGGCGTCCGCGGAGTCGACGACGAGGTGCCGGAGCCGACCGTGCGGAAGATCCTCGGCACGGTTCGGCTCGTCGACAGCACACCCTGACGGGCCCCTGACGACGCCTTGACGACCCCCTGTCGGGATCCCTGACGGAGTCCGGCCGCGCCCCGGCCCGCCCTCCGGTCTCCGTTGCGGTCCAACGTCTCCGTCTCCGTTCCGGTCCAACGTCTCCGTCTCCGTCCCGGTCTCCGTCCCCGTCTCCGCCTCGGCCCGCTCCGGTCGGGGCGGACCGAGGCCCTTCCCATGCCCCGTACACTCGGCCCATGGGACGCAGCGCCGCACCGAGGACATGCCCGCTCAGGGCCGCTTCCGCGCTGCCCCCGGCCGCCGCCCGCGCGGCCGTGCCCCCGGCGCCCGCCGACGGGGCGCCCGGAACGGGCCGTACCGCACTGCACGGCCACGGCTAGCTAGCTACCAGCGGTCCATCAACGACTCACCAGCGATCCACGCGGCGGTTTCCGACAGCCGTATCCGGCGTTCCCGGCCCCGGCGTCACCGCCCCCCCCCGGGCCCGCCGTCTCCTCACCTCCTCACCGACACCACCTCCGGCCTGCTGAGCGCCGGGGCTCACCGTCGCCCCGGCGTTCGCCGGACGCGCGCGTTCGCACGATCGGCTCCACAGCACCACGCGGCCCGCGGCGCACCCGCCCGGGTCGCTTCCCGGCGACGGCCGCACCACCTGGCCGGCGCCGCACTCGAAGGGATCATCGTGAAGCTGAGCGACCTCATGGCCGGGCAGGTCCACCACGTGCTGCGGGGAACCCCCGACCGCACGGACGTCACCGCCGGCGCGACGTTCGACGCGGACCGGGTCACCCCGGGTTCCGTCTTCGCCGCGGTGCCCGGTCACGCGGCCGGCGGTCCGGATGCCGTCGCCCCGGCCGTCGCTCGCGGCGCGGTCGCCGTACTCGTCGACGAACAGGCCCCGCCGCTGCCCACGGCCCTGGGCGACGTGTGCGCCGTACGCGTCCCCGACGTCCGCAAGGCCGCCGCCGTCCTCGCCTCGCGCTACTTCGGCGAACCGGGCCGGGCGATGGACCTGATCGCCATCACCGGCACCAACGGCAAGACCTCCGTGTCGTACATGACCGAGTCGGTGCTGCGGCTCGCCGAGGGCACCCGGGTCGGGGTGATCGGCACCGCGGGCAGCCGCATCGGGGACGAGCCCATCTGGATGCCGCCCTCGGTGCTCACCACCCCGGAATCGCCCGATCTCCAGTACCTGCTGGGGCACATGCGCGACCGGGCCACCGGCAGCGTCGTCCTGGAGGCCACCTCGATGGGGCTGCTGACGCACCGTCTGGACCGTACGTTCATCGACGTGGGCGTCTTCACCAACCTCACCCAGGACCACCTCGACGACCACGGCACCATGGAGAACTACCGGGACGCCAAACTCCGTCTGTTCCAGGGCCTGTGCCGCCGCGCCGTGGTCAACGCCGATGACCCGGTGGGCGCCGGGATCCGGAAGCTGATGCCCGATGCCGTGACCACGTACGCGCTGGACGGCGACGCGGACTACCGCGCGAGCGATCTCACCGTGGACGCCTCGGGCACCCGGTTCACCCTGCACCACGACGGCCGCAAGTACCCGACGGCGATCCCTTCGCCGGGCCGGTTCTCGGTCTCCAACGCGCTGGCCACGGTGGCCGCCTGTCACCTCCTCGGCCACGGCCTGGCAGGGCTGGTCGACGCGCTGGAGCGGATGCCGCAGATCCCCGGCCGCTTCGAACGCCTCCACACCCCCGACGGCACCTCGGTGATCGTGGACTACGCCCACTCGCCGGACTCCCTCAGCAAGGTCCTCACCACGATCCGCGGCTTCGCCCGGGGCCGGGTCATCACCGTCTTCGGCTGCGGCGGCGACCGCGACACCACCAAGCGCGCCGAGATGGGCGCCATCGCGGGGGCCCACTCAGACCTGTGCTTCCTCACCTCCGACAACCCCCGTTACGAGGACCCCGAAGCCATCCTCGACCAGATCGCCCCGGGCATCGCGTCGACCGGCACGCCGTTCGAGCGGATCACCGACCGCCGCCGAGCCATCGCCGCAGCGCTGGCGGAGGCGGAGCCGGCCGACATCGTGCTCATCGCTGGCAAGGGCAGCGAACCGCACCAGAGCGTCCGGGGCGAGCTGATGCCGTTCAGCGACATGGCCGCCGTGCGCGAGCTGATCGGCGCGTAGTCCGCGATCAACCCGTTGGTACGATCCGCCGCTGAGCTGGAATGATGACCCGGCCGCGCCGAACGACGGGCGGGGCAGGAGCGGGGGGAGCGGGAGCCGTGGACGTCTACACGACGAAGTCCGGGATGGTACGGGGACGGCGCACCGCGCGGGACCGCGGCATCGTCGCCGTACTCGGACTCCCTTACGCGGCACCGCCGTTCGGCGCCCGCAGGTTCCAGGCACCGCAGCCCGCGGAACCCTGGGACGGTGTGCGCGACTGCACAGCCTTCGGGCCGGTGGCCCCCCAGTCGGCCGAACTGCCGGGCGCGCCGGTCTGGTCACCCGGTGACGAGGACATCCTCACGCTGAACATCTGGACGCCCGCCGACAGCTCCGGCGACCTGCCGGTACTGGTCTGGATCCACGGCGGCGCGTACGCCTTCGGGTCCTCGGCCCAGCCCGACTTCGACGGCACCGCACTGGCGGCCCTGGGGCTCGTCGTCGTCACCCTCAACAGCCGCCTCGGCTTCGAGGGGTTCGGCCACGTCCCCGGCGCCGACGGCGGCGCGCCCTTCCCCGACAACCGGGGACTGCTCGACCAGATCGCCGCCCTGGAATGGGTGCGCGCCGATATCGCCGCGTTCGGCGGCTCGCCCGACCGGGTCACGGTGGCCGGGCAGTCCTCGGGCGCCACATCGGCAGCCTGCCTGACCGTGGCGGACCGGGCGCGCGGCCTGTTCCGCCGCGCGATCCTGCACAGCGCCGTCAACGCCTGCGCCTCGGTGGAGCAGGCGGCCCGCACCGCGGCCGAGGTCGCCGCCGCCGCAGGGATTCCCGCCACCGCAGCCGGACTGCTCTCCGCCGCGCCGGACACCCTCGTCACCGCCTCCGACCTGGTCGTGGACCGTTACCGGCAGGACCCCGGATCGGGGCAGCGCCATTACGACCCCGCCATCTACGGCCCGGTCGTCGACGGCGTCCTGCTCACCGCCGACCCGCTGGAGGCACTGGCGGCCGGAGCGGGCGGCGCGGTGGAGCTGCTGGTCTGCCACACCACGGAGGAATACTGGCTCCTGGACGCGGTCGGCAGCAGCGCGAAGATCACAACGGAAGAGCAACTGGCTGTATTCGCAGCCGACTTCGGGCTTCCGGCCTCGCTCGTCGAGGGCCACCGCGACCGCCTGCCGGACGCATCGGTCCTGGATGTCTACCTGACCCTCTACTCCGGCCTCCTGTTCGCCGAATACAGCACCCGCCTCGCCGAGGCCCACGCGCGGGCGGGCGGCCGGGCCCACCTCGCCCGCTTCGACCGCCGCCGGGGCGGTACCGGTCAACGCGTCCGCGCCTGGCACTGCGCGGACATCCCGTTCGCCTTCGGCAACCTCGACGAAGAGAGCGTCCACTTCCTCGTCGGCGGTCCGCCCGGAACGGTCGACGAGGAGCTCTCACGGCGGATGGCAGGTGCGTGGGCCGGATTCGCCGCCCACGGCGAACCGGGCTGGGCCCCTCTCGACGGCCCGGGCGGCCCCGGCGGCCCTGCCGGCAGCGGGGCGACCGTACAGGTCTGGCGTACGGCGGACGAGGAGGCGGACGCGGCCCGGCAGCGGGCAGGGGCGTGGGCCGGAAGGGTTCACGGGGCGGAGGACGGCTTCCGTGACCTGTGGCGTACGGCCGGACTGCCCCTCCTGGAGCCCTGAGTCCCCGGCCCTTACGCGAAGCCCCCGGCCGGGCCGGCCGGCGGCCCGTATGCCGGATCACCTCGATGGGGCTGCCGGAGCGGGCGGTCATGCGCTCCTCGGTGGGCACGTTCTCGACCGCCCCGCGCGCGAGGACGCGGCCCTCACGCAGGAGCGGGGCGTGACCGATCGCGGAGAGAGTTCCTCCAGGTGACCGTTGTCGGTGTTCCCGCCCATGCTGTCGGCCCAGCCCTTCGCGTCGGTGTCTGCCGGACGCAGGGTAGCTGTAGAGGGCACCGACCTGTGCTGGGTGACTGCATCGCGGACGTCAGCGCCGTACCAGCGCCAGCAGGCTCAGCCCGAACATCAGGACGCCTAGGGGGAGGTGGACCGAGGGCAGGTGCGCGATGCCGACCGCCACCTGGACCGAGGCGAGGGCGAGGAAGCCGACGGCGTGCCCGATGGGCCGGGGCGAGCCGCCGCCCGGCTTCCACGCCAGCACGGCAGCGAGCACGTACAGCATCTACGCCCCGTACATCACGCGGGCTCCCCCGCTGTGCAGCATCTCACCGTAGGAAGTGGTCAGCAGGAGCCCGGCGGAGATCGCCTGGAGGAAGACGGTCAGCGTCTGCAGAGCGATCGTGATCCGCAGAAGCGAGAAGCCGTGCGGGCGGTGCCGTTGCCTGGGTGGCCATGCCACGTCCCCTGTTCCGCCCGTAAGGCAGTAGATCGATAAGGTCTCACCGGTCCGACGAAGTTGGCCTGCGAAAGGTAAGGCGAGAAGGTGAGCATGGGGGAGACGGGGGCGTCCGGGCCGGCCGGAGCGACCAGGATGAGCGAGGACGGGGCGAGTGGGGACGGAACGTTCGGCGAGCGGCGTCAACTGATCAACGTCGCCTACCGTTTGCTCGGTTCGCCGGCCGAGTCCGAGGACGCCGTGCAGGAGGCCTATGCACGCTGGTACGCGATGCCACCCGGCCGGCGGAACGGGATCGCGTCCCCCGGCGCCTGGCTGACGACGGTCACCGGCCGGATCTGCCTGGACGTGCTCGGCTCGGCCCGGGCCCGGGGGGAGCGCTACGTCGGCGCTTGGCTGCCCGATCCGCTGCCCGGCCCCGCCGAACGCGGCTACGGCCAGGGCTCCGACCCCGTCGACCAGATGATCCTGGACGAATCGGTGACCATGGCCTTCCTCGTCGTCCTGGAGACGATGACGCCGCCCGAGCGGGTGTCGTTCGTCCTGCACGACGTCTTCCGTTACCCCTTCGCCGAGATCGCCGCCGTCCTCGACCGGACCCCAGGCGCCTGCAAGCAGCTCGCCGCCTCCGCCCGGCGTCGGGTGCGCGCCACCCGGGCCCCCGGAGCCGGCCGCCGGACGAGCGGACGCGGTGCGGCGGGTCAAGGAGGCATGGGAGAACAAGGACATCGCCGCCCTGGTCGATCTCCTCGACCCGGCCGCCGTGATGACCGCAGACGGCGGTGGCCTGGTCGGGGCCGCGCTGCGCCCGATCGAGGGGGGCTCGCGCATCGCCCAGTACATGGTCGCCATCGCCGACAAGGCGCCCGGTCTGGAGCTGCTGGAGTGCCCTGTCAACGGCGAGCCGGGGCTGGTGGCCCGACGTGACGGCGTTGTCATGACCGTCGCGTCGTTCGATGTGGCCGAGGCCCGCGTCGCCCGGATCTGGGTGGTACGCAACCCGGAGAAGCTGCGGCCGTGGGCCCGGGAGGGCTGAAGAGCCGCGGGCCCCGGCGGAGGCGTCGTCATCGGCGCGAACGGTGACCTAGGGCGGTCGTCAAACTGCCGCCTGCCGGGCGACGACGGCAGTTTGACGGCAGGCCCTAATACGGCGGCAGCCGCAGCATCCCCGTGCCCTCGCGGACGTCGTGCACGAGGCGGATCTTCCCCACCGGATTGCCGCGCTCGTCCGTGGTCACCAGGGCCGCGTCGTCGGCGTTGACGCACCGCCCGCGCGCCCCCGGCTCGGGGCAGAACAGGACGTAGCCGGTCTGCCGGTCCACCCGGCCGGGCTCCAGCCGCCAGATCCACTGGTAGTCGCTCACGACCACCCGGGGATAGGTGGCGCGCAGGTGCTCCTTCACCGCGTTCTGCACGGTGTCGCCGAACTCCTGCCTCTCCCGGAACGGGCGGACGACCCGGGCGCTGCCCGTCGTGTCGACCCGGCCCGCCTCGATCTCGTAACTCGCCGAGAAGTAGGCGTGCTTGGTGAGTGAGGCCAGGAGGTTCGACCGGGTCAGCCGCATCACCGTGGGCCAGGACTCCTTGCCGCGGTCGCGCCGGTCGGCGACGGACGGGGAGACCACGTTCACGTACGAGGCCTGCGCTTTCGCCAACGCGCTGTCGGCCCCGCTAGCGGTGGCCCAGCGCTGGACGCACTCCCCGATCTCGCTGAGCACCTTCGTCACGGTGGCGTTCGTCAGCTCGGCCACCACGTAGGGCGGGGTGCCGGTCGGGCCCAGGGCGATGACCTCGTAGCCGCAGGCGTCGAAGGCGCCCCTGAGCGTACGGAAGTCCTCGGCCTGCTGCCGCCCGCGCTCGACGGCCTCGGCCAGCACGCCCGCGCACTCCTTCCGGTCGCACATGCCCCGGTCCGCCTCGTCCGTGTCGATGCGGAGCCGGACCACGGCGTCGCGGTCGTCGGTCACCGCGAAGGTGACCTCCGAGCCGCCGGAGCCCGGGAAGAGCGTGCGGGCCCCGATCGCCTTGAGCTGCCCGGGGAAGTGCTTCTCGGCCAGTTTCTCCGCCGCCCGCCGGTCGTCCCCGGTGTCGACCGCCCCGCACCCGGCGCCCAGGAGGGCCAGGGATCCCGCCAGTACGCCGGTGAGCGCGGCTCTCCGCTGTCTGCGGCGTGATCCGGCCATGGTCGGCTCCTCGTACTGGTGCTGTCCGGTGTTCCTGTGACCGTAGGACCAGTGTCGGCGAGCCGGATGAGTACGCCTACTCAACCCCGGTGCGCACAGCGCCCCGAACCCCTCCGGGACGCCCTGTCATTGGCATGGACCTGACTCTGGAACTCCGCTACAGTCCGGGAACGGCACATCTGAGAGCGCTCTCAAAAAGCACGATCGGATCGCGCTCCCGGACGCCTCCCGTTCCACCCCCACGTCGTTGGAACAACAGGAAGGGTCACTCCCTTGAGACACGCAACCCTGCTGCGGACCGGTCTGTCCGCACTCCTGGTACTCGGAGCCTGGACCGCCGCCGGTCCGACGTCCGCGTCCGCCGCGCCCACCCCCGCCGAACCCCCCGCCTCCGCCGCCCTGCTCTCCGCGATGCAGCGCGACCTCGGCCTCACCGAGAAGCAGGCCCTCACCCGGCTCGCCGACGAGAAGGCCGCCACCGCTCTGGAGAAGAAGGCGCAGCGCGCCGCCGGCTCCGCCTTCGGGGGCTCCTGGCTCGACGCGAAGACCGGCAGGCTGACCGTCGCGGTCACCGCCGCCGAGAAGGCCGAAGCCGTACGGGCGACCGGTGCCCACACCCGGCTCGTCGAGCACTCGGCCAAGAGCCTCGACGCGGCCAAGGCGCGGATCGACGCCCTGAAGGCCCCGTCCGGTGTGAGCAGTTGGCACGTCGACCCGGCCACCAGTCGCGTCGTGGTGAACGTGGTCGCGGCCGAGCAGACTGACAACGATGTCCGCGCCTTTGTCGCCAAGGCCCGCAAGGCCGGTCCCGTCACGGTGAAGACGACCGCCCAGGCTCCGCAGACCTTCGCGGCGGGAACGGTCGGCGGCGACCCGTACTACACGGGCAACGTCCGCTGCTCCATCGGCTTCTCCGTGCACGGCGGCTTCGTCACCGCCGGGCACTGCGGCGGCACCGGTCAGCAGGTCCGCGGCTGGGACAACTCCTACATCGGCAACTTTCAGGGATCGTCCTTCCCCGGTGACGACTACGCCTGGGTGAACGTCGGCAGCGGCTGGTGGACCGTCCCGGTCGTGCTCGGCTGGGGCGCCGTCCCGGACCAACTCGTCCGTGGCTCGAACGAGGCCCCGATCGGCGCCTCGATCTGCCGCTCCGGCTCCACCACGCGCTGGCACTGCGGCCGCGTCCTCGCCAAGAACGAGACCGTCAACTACAGCCAGGGCGCCGTCCACCAGATGACCAAGACGAGCGTCTGCGCCCAGGGCGGCGACTCCGGCGGCTCGTTCATCAGCGGCGACCAGGCCCAGGGCGTCACCTCCGGCGGCTGGGGCAACTGCACCAGCGGCGGCGAGACCTGGTACCAGCCGATCAACGAAATCCTCAACCGGTACGGCCTGAGGCTGCACACCGCGTGATCCGGGGGAGCCGTGCCGCCGTCTTCCCCGGCGGAGTGGCTCCCGACCGTACGACGTAAGTTCAGTGAGCGGCCCCGCCGGTGTGCGGGGCCGCTTCCTTGTGCGGGCGAGCCCGGGTGCGCGGAGCCCCGGGCGGTGCGCCCGCCTCGCCGCTCAACAGCCCTTGGGCGGCGCATCGTTCACAAGCTATTGACACCCTCTCAGCCTCGGCGCAACACTGGCACCGCTTTGGAGAGCGCTCTCCCAAGGGATCCCGCGGTCCGCCGGCCTCGTGACGCGCAGGGTGGAGTCTCTTCCCGGCTGTACCGTCCAGCTCACCCTTTCCCCCCACCGTGCACCCGATGTGCAGGGATGAAGAGCGGCATGGAGGCCCCTATGGTGACAAGACTCAACCGATCAACCCTGGTGTCCGTACTGGTCGTTGCCACCGCCCTGGCGCTGGTCGCGCTCGGGCTGTCCGCGATCACGAACGCCGGGGCGACCACCGCCGAGGCGGCCCCGCCGGCGGCGGACAAGCCCGCCGCGGCCTCGCACGTCATGCAGGGGCACAAAATGGCGCCGGCCAAGCCTGTGGCCTTCGGGGACGACCCCGACGGCGACGGCTACATACCCGCGGACCCGCCGGTCACGGGCGTGGAACCGTCCGACGAGATCCCGCCGCACCGCTACTTCCACGAGTTCCAGGCCAACTGCTCGGTCAACCACACCGCCCCGGACGACCCAATTGTCTACCCGGGTCAGGCCGGCGCGTCGCACGACCACACGTTCATGGGCAACGACACCACGAACGCGAACAGCACCACCGCGTCCCTGAGCGCGGGCGGTACCAAGTGCCTGGCGCCCGGGGACCTGTCCGCGTACTGGATGCCGACCCTCTACAACGGGAACGAGGAGATCCGCCCGGTCGGCCCCCAGACCATCTACTACAAGGCCGGAGTCACCGACTACCGCACGGTGCGGCCCTTCCCCAAGGGGCTGCGGTTCGTCGTCGGAAGCCCCACGCAGACCGCCGAGGAGTTCCGCAACCACCCCGGCATGGTCGAGGGGTACGAGTGCGGCGAGAGCTACCACAACTACGACTTCCCGGCCGCTTGCCCGACCAGCCGGGACACCCAGCTCAACCTGCGTATGCAGGCGCCCAGTTGCTGGGACGGCAAGTACCTGGACACCCCCGACCACAAGGCCCACATGGCCTACCCGGTCGTGACGGGGGCCAACCAGGACGTCTGCCCGCCCAGCCACCCGGTCGCCCTGCCGATGATCGAGTTCAAGATGGCGTGGCCGGTCAACGGTGACATGTCGCAGGTGAGACTGGCCAGCGGCACCGGCCACTCCTTCCACTACGACTTCTTCAACGCCTGGGACGACGCCACGCTCGACGCCCTGGTCGACCACTGCATCGTCGGCGCACTCCAGTGCGACGCCCGCGGTTACGACCAGAACAACCCGGGCGAGGGCGCGGCCCTCGACGAGAACTACGAACTGCCCCGAGCCTGACCCCGCCCCCTTGCGCTCTCCCTCCGGGTGCACCGCGTCCAAGAGGGAGAGCGCTCTCCAAACTCCCGTTCACCTCTACCTCGGCACCCCACCCGCACCCCCACTCCCGTGAGGAGATCCTCCCCCCATGATCACGTCCCGTTTTCGACGACCGGCCCGCCCCCGTGGCCGTACAACCACACGTCTCGCCGTCGCCGGTCTCCTGGCCGCCGCGGCGGCCGCCCTTCCGGTCCCCACCGCTCAGGCCGCCGGAAGCGTGGTGAAGGTGACCGGTTCCCAGGGCGCCTGGCAGCTGACTGTGGACGGCGCCCCCTACACCGTGAAGGGCCTGACCTGGGGCCCGTCCGTCGCGGACGCCGGACAGTACATGCCCGACGTGAAGTCGATGGGCGTCAACACGATCCGTACCTGGGGCACCGACGCCACCACGGAGCCCCTGCTGGACACCGCGGCCGCGAACGGCATCAAGGTGATCGCCGGGTTCTGGCTGCAACCGGGCGGCGGCCCGGGCAGCGGCGGCTGTGTGAACTACCTGACGGACACCGCGTACAAGAACGACATGCTCGCCGAGTTCCCGAAGTGGGTGGATGCCTACAAGGACCATGAGGGCGTCCTCATGTGGAACGTCGGCAACGAGTCGGTGCTCGGCCTCCAGAACTGCTACAGCGGCGAGGAGCTGGAGCGGCAGCGCGACGCGTACACCACCTTCGTCAACGAGATCGCCAAGAAGATCCACGCGGTCGACCCGAACCATCCGGTCACCTCCACCGACGCCTGGACCGGGGCCTGGCCGTACTACAAGAAGAACGCGCCCGACCTCGACCTGTACGCCGTGAACTCCTACGACGCCGTCTGCGACATCCGCGCCACCTGGGAGAGCGGCGGCTACGACAAGCCCTACATCGTCACCGAGGGCGGGCCCGCCGGGGAGTGGGAGGTCCCGGACGACGCCAACGGCATCCCGGACGAGCCCACAGACGTAGCAAAGGCCGAGGGCTACCAGCGGGCCTGGGACTGCGTGGAGGGGCATCAGGGGGTGTCGCTCGGCGCCACGTTGTTCCACTACGGCACCGAGTACGACTTCGGCGGCGTCTGGTTCAACCTGCTCCCTGCGGGCCAGAAGCGGCTCTCGTACTACGCGGTGAAGGAGGCGTACGGAGCGGACACCTCCGGCGACAACACCCCGCCGGTCATCAGCGGCATGACCGTCGACAACGCCTCCGCCGTCGAGGCGGGCAAGCCGTTCACCTTCCGGGCGTCCGTCTCCGACCCGGACGGCGACGCGCTCACCCACCAGGTGCTGGTCAACTCCAAGTACATCGACGACAGCGGCCAGTTGACGGACGCCGACTTCACCGACCGCGGTGACGGCACCTTCGAGGTCACCGCGCCGGACAAGCTCGGCGTCTGGAAGGTCTACCTCAAGTCGACCGACGGGAAGGGCAACGTCGGCATCGAGACGAAGTCCTTCACGGTGGTTCCGCCGAAGGTCGACGGGGTGAACCTGGCCTCCGGCAAACCCGCCGAGGCCTCGTCGTTCCAGCCGGACAGCGTCGGCTGCCCCTGCCCGGCGGCCAACGCCGTCGACGGCTCCTTCGACACCCGCTGGGCCAGCGAGTGGGCCGACCAGCAGTGGATCCAGGTCGACCTGGGCGCGACGACCTCCTTCGACCACGTCCAGCTGGCCTGGGAGGCGGCCTACGCCAAGGGGTACACGATCCAGACCTCGGACAACGGCCAGGACTGGAACACCGTCCACACGGAGACGGCGGGCAACGGCGGCATCGATGACATCCCGGTCACCGGCAACGCGCGCTACGTCCGCGTGAGCACCTCCGAGCGCGGCACCCCGTGGGGCTACTCGCTCTACGAGTTCGGCGTCTACCGGAGCTGATCCCGCGCCGGACGGAAAGCCTGCCGCGTCGGCCCATCCCCGCTGTCGGCGCGGCGGGAGCCCGCGGCGGCCACGGACATCCGTGGCC
>NZ_JBHXJG010000194.1:0-14362 GCF_042723425.1 Streptomyces sp. NPDC058375
GGAGACGATCCCGTGCGGCGCTCCGGTTTTCGCGTCCGGGTACGGCTCAGGCGCAGTGGAACTTCGCCGCCGCCCAGTCGGCGTGGTCCCCCGTCTTGGACCCGTTGGTGTCGGTGACCTTCAGCCGCACCTGGCGTACGCCGTCGAGCTTCACGTCCACCGGCAGGGTGGCCGAGGAGCCCGTCAGCTTCGGTGAGGTCCACAGCACCTTGCCGTCGCCCTCCACCGAGAACGCGACCTCGCCGTAGCCGTCGATCTCGTCGTCGATCCCGACGTCGGCCGTGAACGCGGTGCAGCGGCCGCCGAGATGGACGGCGATGTCGGAGTCGGCGTGGGTGCCGATCCCCTTCTCGTACGCCTTCCCCGCGAGCGTCAGCGTCTTCCCGTCGCTCGCGCCCGACTCCCCGTTGGAACGGTCGCGTTCGGCGGGGCCGTAGCCGTTGGTCTCGGAGAGCCAGGCAAGATCGCTCGCCCAGGCGTCGCCCTCCGGGGCCGGGGGCAGTACGGACACGGCGAGCCGCTGCTGACTCGTGCGGGCCTCCCCGGCCGCCCGGTAGCGGGTCAGCGCCGTCAGCGTGGTCTCGCGTACCTCGGCGTCCTTCGCCGGGGTCAGCGCCACCTCGACCCGGCGGGTGGTTCCCGCCGGGATCCGGCCCGGGACCTTCGCGGTGGCGGCCTGCCAGCCCTCGGGGACCTGGAGGGAGACCGTGGTGTCGGTGAGGTCGGACCGGCCGGCCGTCACGTCGACCTGGACCGTGCCGGGCGTGCCCGCTCCGGCCTCCTGGCCCGTGGGGGCGGTGAGGGCGGCGGCCGCCGATGCCTTCTTGCCGCCGACCGCGCTGGTGCCCAGGAGCTTCACCGTGAACTTCTTCGCGGTGCTCAGGGGCGCGGTCTTCACGTGCACCACGCCGCCCCGGTCGTCACGGTCGTACCACCAGCCCTGCCGGGCCTTGTCGTACGCGGCCTTCGAGGTCAGCTCGGGCAGCGTCCGGTCCAGCTTCACCGCGCGCGGCTCGGAGCCGGTGTGGACGGTGAACTCGTAGGGCCGGGTGGTCTGTTTGCCGGTGAAGCTGCCCCGGCTCTCGTTGATCGTGACGGAGACGTCGCCCGCGCCGTGCTTGGGAGCCCGGACGTCGGCGCGCTGGGTGGCGTACTTCCCGTCGCGGTGCTGACGGGTGACGCCGTCGTCCTCGTACAGGGTGAAGGAGGTCTTCCCCTGCGGGTAGACGTCCCAGGCCAGCGGGGAGTGGGCGGTGCGGTCGCGGTACGAGCGGATGCCCGGCCACATCGGGATGGCCGCGCCCGCCTTCACGAAGAGCGGCAGGGTGTCGAGCGGGGCGCTGTAGGAGTCGATGGTGGTGGGGCCCTCGTAGGTGCGGCCGCTCCAGTAGTCGATCCAGGTGCCCTTGGGGAGGTAGATGTCCTTGCGCTCGGTGGTGTCCTGGTAGACGGGCGCCACGAGGAAGTGCTCGCCGGAGAGGAACTCGTACTTCGCGGCCTCCGTCGACGCCTTCGGGTCGTCGGGGTATTCGAGGACCAGCGGGCGGACCATGCCGACACCGGTCTTGGTGGCCTCGTGGGCGTAGCTGTACTGGTAGGGCAGCAGCGACTCCTTGAGTTTGAGGTAGTCGCGGTTGACGGAGGTGTACGGCTCCCCGTGGCGGAAGGGCTGCTTGTCCATGGGGGCCCAGCCGTCCATGGTCATCGTGGTGCCGAGGAACATCTTCCACTGGAGGTCGCGGGTGTACGTCTTGGCGCTGCCGCCGAAGATCCCGTCGACGTCACCGGTGGTGTAGGCGAGCCCGGACATGGTGGCGCCCGCGTAGGTGGGGATCTGCCAGCGGATGTACTCCCAGGTGCCGGACTGGTCGCCGGACCACTGGACTCCGCAGCGCTGTGCGCCCGCCCAGCTCTCGGGGGCCCAGGTGAAGCCGCGTGCGTCGCTGTGGTCCTCGATGCCCTGGTAGGCGTCCTTGCAGGCGTCGAGGGCGAACTTGTAGCCGGGGCCGACCCAGGCGACGTCGAGCTTGGCGACCCGCTGGCCGGCCTTGACCTGGGCTTCGAGGTTCTCGATGCCGTCCTCGGTCCACAGGCCCAGCTCCATCTTGCGGTCCTTCAGCCCTTGGGCGGTCTCCTCCAGGTCCTCGTAGCCGCAGCCGTAGCCGTCGTTGACGAGCATCCAGCCGTTGGGCATGTCGTTCTCGACGTAGCCGTCGGCGACCTTCAGCGAGTCCAGCGTGCGGCGCTCGCCCCGGTTGGCGTTGTGGAGGTAGCAGTCGGCGTCGCCGATCTCCATGCCGTAGACGGGCGGCAGGAACGGCTTGCCGGTGAGGTCGGTGTACTGGCCGATGACGTCCTTGGCGGCGTCGGCCCCCTCGCCCGCGAAGTAGTAGGCGTCGAAGCGCTGTTCCTTCGCGCTGGTCGTCACCGGGTCGGTGAACGCGTAGGTGCCCGGGGCGTAGGTGTTGCGGAAGACGCCGTAGCCGGCCGAGGAGAGGTAGAACGGCACGGAGTTGGGGTGGCCGCCGTCGTCCCAGTTGTAGTCGACGGCGACCTCGACGGTCTTGTCGCGGTGGGTGGTGTTGCCGCGGCCGTTCTGCATCCCGGCGCCGTAGAACTGCTCACCGGCGCCCCGGGCCAGCGTCTGGACGGTCTGCTCGCCGGTCCAGCTCAGGCCCTTCGTCTCGGACCAGATGCGGCTGCCGTCGGCCCGGTGCAGGGCGAAGCGCAGCGGCTTCTTGTAGGCCCGCAGGGTGACCTCGCCCGTCGACAGCTCGTAGCGGTCGCCGCGCTCCTTCCAGCGGGTGCGGGGCGGTTCGCCCTGCGGGAGCACGATGTCGTCGCCGGTGGGGTCGGTGAACTTCCCGTCCGGAGCGAGCTCGATGCGGAAGGTCTCGTCCGAGACGAAGCTGACGCGGGCCTCGGCCTGCCCGGCGGTCAGCCGGTAGACCGCCCCGTCCGCGCGGAAGCCGGTCACGTCACCGACGGTCGTGGTCTCCGTGCTCTCCGGCGGGGCCTCGTCGGCGTGGGCCCCGCCGGGCCCCGAGAGGGCCGCGAGCAGTCCGAGCAGTGCAGCAACCGCTGCCGCTCTCATGCGCGTTGATGTTTGCATAGAAGGCTTTTAGCGCAACTTCGAGCACATGACCATGGACAAAAAGGAACCGGCCCCGAACTTCGTAGAGAAGTCCGAGGCCGGTTCGAGCCATCGGGCGGGCGGGAAAACCGCCTACAGTGCGACCCCCAGCAGGGCATCGACCGTACGCGAGACAAGGCCGGGCGCGCCCTCGTCGGTGCCGCCCTCCGCGCCCTGGAGCGCGGCCCAGCGGTCCACCGCGGCGAGCGCGGCGGGGCTGTCCAGATCGTCGGCGAGGGCTTCGCGGACCTCCTCGACCAGCGCGTCGGCGGACGGCCCGTCGGGGCGGGATACGGCGGCCCGCCAGCGCGCGAGGCGCTCGACGGCCTCCGCCAGCACCTGGTCGGTCCACTCCCAGTCGGAACGGTAGTGGCGGGAGAGCAGCGCGAGCCGGATGGCCGCCGGGTCCACGCCGTCGCGGCGCAGCGCCGAGACGAAGACCAGGTTGCCGCGCGACTTGGACATCTTCTCGCCGTCCAGGCCGACCATGCCGGCGTGGACGTAGGCCTGGGCGAACGGGTGCTCGCCGGTCAGCGCCTGGGCGTGCGAGGCGCCCATCTCGTGGTGCGGGAAGGCGAGGTCGGAGCCGCCGCCCTGGATGTCGAAGCCCATACCGAGGTGGTCGAGCGCGATGGCGACGCACTCGATGTGCCAGCCCGGGCGGCCCTCGCCGAGCGAGGCCCCGTCCCAGCTCGGCTCGCCCGGGCGGGCGGCCATCCAGAGCATCGGGTCGAGGGGGTTCTTCTTTCCGGGGCGCTCGGGATCGCCGCCGCGCTCGGCGGAGAGCAGGCGCATCGCCTCGGCGTCGAGGCCGGAGACCTCGCCGAAGTGCGGGTCGGCGTCGACGGAGAAGTAGGTGTCGCCGTCCAGGTCGTAGGCGGCGCCCGCGTCCCGGAGGCGTTCGACGAGGGGCACGATGCCCGGTATGGCCTCGACCGCTCCGATGTAGTGCTGCGGGGGCAGCATCCGCAGGGCGGTCATGTCCTCGCGGAAGAGCGCCGTCTCGCGCTCCGCGAGCTCGGTCCAGTCCTGACCGTCGCGCACGGCCCGCTCCAGCAGCGGATCGTCCACGTCGGTCACGTTCTGGACGTAGTGGACCTGCCGCTTGGTGTCGAGCCACACGCGCTGAACCAGGTCGAACGCGTTGTAGGTCGCCGCATGACCCATGTGGGTCGCGTCGTACGGCGTGATGCCGCAGACGTAGATGCGGGCGACGGGACCGGGGTCAAGGGTGATCCGTCCGCCGGTCGCGGTGTCGTGGATCCGAAGGTCGCGGCCCTTGCCGGGCAGGGCGGGGACCTCAGAAGCGGGCCAGGCATGCATGTCATGAGCGTAACCGGACGATGCTTCCGGATACGAACCGGCTCCGGAAACCTGTCCGAAGAGGCACTCTTGCGTGAAGCCCCTGGTGGGCGGTAGAGCCTGCCGCCTCAGCGCTACACGGGCGGCCAGGGGATGGGCGGCCACTGGCCGCTCGGCTGCGGGTGCACGGCGCCCTTGGCCAGAGCGGCGACCCGCTCCCGCAGGGCCTCCAGCTCGGCCGGGGTGATGAGTTCGGCCATCCGGGTGGCGAGAGCGGCCCTCGGCGCCAGCTCGGCGGCGAGCCGGCCCAGCACCGCCAGGGCCTCCTCGGTGAGCGGCTCGCCCGCCCAGCCCCAGAGCAGGGTCCGCAGCTTGTCGTCGGCGTTGAAGGTGACGCCGTGGTCGATGCCGAAGAGCCGGCCGCCGGGCGCCGGCAGCAGATGGCCGCCCTTGCGGTCGCCGTTGTTGATCACCGCGTCCAGCACCGCGAGCCGCCGCAGCCGGGGGTCGTCCGCGTGCACGAGCAGCGCGGTCTTCCCCTCCCCCACGTCCGCGAAGCCCACGGCCTTCCACCCGTCGCCCGGTTCCTCGCCCTCGACGAGCGCCAGCAGCTCGGGGGCGTCCTCACCGTCCTCGGGTCCGTCGATCCAGAGCTGGACCATGCCCTGCCCGTACGGCCCCTCCCGCAGCACGGTCGGCGGCACGAGGTCCCAGCCGGTCGCCCGGGAGATCTCGTACGCGGCGACCTCCCGCTGGGCGAGGGTGCCGTCGGGGAAGTCCCAGAGCGGCTGCTCGCCCGCGACCGGCTTGTAGGCGCAGGTGCGCTCCTCGCCCTCGTACGCCACCGTGCAGTGCAGCACCGCGTTGGACGCCCCGCCGACCTGCCCGAGGACGGTGAGCGTGCCCTCGCTGAGCAGGGTGAGCGACTCGGCGTCCGTCAGGCTCCGCGACGGTATCCGTTCTGGCGCGGGCATACGTGTCCTTCCGGATCGAGCGGCAGGCTGCACAGCGGGCACGGCGGGCGGCCGGCGTTGACGACGTCCAGGGCCCGCTTCGCGAACGCGCGGGCCTGGGCGCCGCTGAGCCGCACGCGGAGCATCGGCGGGCCGTTCTCCTCGTCCTGGAGGAGCTTCTCCTCGGCCTCCGCGAGGTCGTCCTCGGAGTCGGCGTCGAGCTCGACGAGGGCCTGCGCCTCGACGATCATGCGCTGTTCCTCGCCGTCCCAGGCCAGGGCCATGGTGCCGACCCGGAACTCCTCCTCGACGGGGACGTCGAGCGGCGCGGTGTCGGAGACGTCGGTGGGGGCCACGGCGGGCACCGGGGAGTTGCCGCCGGTGCGGCGTACGACCTCGTCGAGCAGTTCGTCGATCCGCTCGGCGAGAGCGGCGACCTGGGTCTTCTCCAGGGCCACGCTGGTGACCCGGCCCTGGGAGGACGCCTGCAGGAAGAACGTACGGCGGCCAGGCAATCCGACCGTACCGGCCACGAATCGGTCCGGTGGGTCGTAGAGGAACACCTGACGGGACACGTCCTGCTCCCTTGAGCTTCGATGGTGGTTGGGCGGCGCTACGGCGCGTCCACCCTACTGCCCGAAGCGATCACGGCGCGCCCGCGCCGCCCCCGACCGTCGCGTCCGCCGAACCGTCACCGGCGGGCGACGCGGCGGCGTCGGCCCCGACGGAGTGTTCGCGGGGGGCCAGGGAGGCGAGGTCGCCGGTGTCGCCGAGCCGCAGGAGGAAGGGCCGCAGCCGGGTGTAGCGGATCGCGGTGACCGAGCAGGGGTCGACGTGGATGCGCTGGAAGAGGTCCAGGTGCATGCCCAGCGCGTCGGCGACCAGCGCCTTGATGATGTCGCCGTGCGAGCACATGACGTACGTGGCGTCCTCGCCGTGCTCCGCCTCGACGCGCTCGTTCCAGTCGCGTACGGCGTCGACGGCGCGGGCCTGCATGGCGCGCATGGACTCACCGCCGGGGAAGGCCGCGGCGGAGGGGTGCTGCTGGACGACCGACATCAGCGGCTCGTCGGCGAGTTCGGCGAGCTTCCGGCCCGACCAGTGGCCGTAGTCGCACTCGCTGATCCGGTCCTCGGTGTGCAGGGGCAGGCCCGGGCGCGCGTCGAGGAGCGGCTGGAGCGTCTGCCGGCAGCGTTCCAAGGGGCTGCTGACGGCGAGAACGGGGACCACGGCGGAGAGCCGGCCGGGGAGGGCGGCGGCCTGTGCGGCGCCGCGTTCGTCGAGGGAGACGCCGGGGGTGCGGCCCGCGAGCACCCCGGCGGTGTTGGCCGTGGAGCGTCCGTGGCGTACGAGGATCAGCGTGGGCATACCCGCCAGGGTACGACTGAGGTGCGTGAGGCCGGGCCGGGGGCGGCGGAGGTGCGTGGGAACGGGTTCACGGGGAAGAATGCCCGCCGTGATCGTGGACTGTGCCATCTACCGGGACGGGCGCCGCACCGAAGGGCCCGACGACTTCTCCGAGGCCCTGGACGAGGCCCGCGGATCCCTTGACGCCTTCCTGTGGATCGGGCTGCATGAGCCGACGGAGCAGGAGTTCGACCGCGTCCGCGAGGAGTTCGGGCTGCATCCGCTGGCCGTGGAGGACGCGCTGCGGGCGCACCAGCGCCCCAAACTGGAGGTGTACGACGACTCGCTGTTCGCCGTCCTCAAGCCGATCGTCTACGAGCCGAAGAGCGACACGGTCAGCGCCGACGAGCTGATGGTCTTCGTCGGCGACTCGTTCGTGGTGACGGTCCGGCACGGCGAGGGCGCCCCGCTGGCGGCCGTGCGCCAGCGGCTGGAGTCCGAGCCCGAGGTGCTCAAGCACGGCCCGACGGCGGTGCTGTACGCGATCAGCGACGCGGTCGTGGACCACTACATGGACGTGGCCGGCGAGCTCCAGGTGGACCTGGAGGAGCTGGAGACGCAGGTCTTCGCGCCGACCGGCTCGGGCGACTCGAAGAACACCGCCGCCCGGATCTACACCTTCAAACGGCAGGTGCTGGAGTTCCGCCGGGCGGCCGGTCCGCTGACGGCGCCGATGGCCCGGCTCGCGGGGGCAGGCGTGCCGTTCGTCCACGAGCACGCGCAGCCGTTCTTCCGGGACGTGGCCGACCACCTGACCCGCGCCAACGAGCAGGTGGAGGGGTTGGACCGGCTGCTCTCGGACATCCTGTCGGCGCATCTGGCGCAGATGGGCGTGCGGCAGAACGACGACATGCGCAAGATCTCCGCCTGGGCGGCGATGGCCGCCGTCCCGACGATGGTGGCGGGCATCTACGGCATGAACTTCGACCACATGCCGGAGCTGCACTGGCCGTGGACGTACCCGGTGGTGGTCGCGCTGATGGCTCTCGCGGTGTACGGGCTGTACCGGCTGTTCAAGCGGCGCGGCTGGCTCTGAGGGCTGTCGGCCGGTTTCAGGCGTACTCGTGCTCGAGCACGGCGGGGCTGCCGAGCGCGTTGCGCCGCTCCGGCATCTCCAGGGTCACCATGCGCCGCCAGCCGACGAGGCGCTCGTAGGCGTACACCGCGTGGATGCCCGCGGCGAGGACGGCGGCCCTGGGGCGGGACCAGCCGAGGATGCGGCCCATATTGGCCATCACGGCGAGGCTGACGTCACGGTAGACGCGGATCTCGGCCAGGGCGCACTCGCGCATGATCCGCTGGATGGTGCGGCCGTGCCCCTCGCGCGCGAGGGACAGCAGTTCCTCGTGGCAGTAGGCGAGGTGGTTGTCCTCGTCGTTGGAGATCATCTTCACCGCGCGGCCGATGTCCGGGTGGTCGGCGAAGTAGCGGCGCAGCAGCCGCATCTGCTCGGAGGCGCGCTGCTCGGTGATCCGGCTGTGGGCCAGATAGGTGATGATGTCGCGCTCGGTGAGCCGTTCCTCGCCGCGCAGCCGGGAGTGCGCGAGGCCGATGCCCTGCTGCTCCAGGAGCATCGTGTAGTCGGTCTCCGGCGGGACCTTCACGGGCGGCAGTCCGCGCTTCTTCAGGAGGGCGTTGAAGATCCGGCCGTGCTTGTCCTCGTCGGCGCCGTGACGGACGATCCTGGGGGCCAGGTCGCTGCGGCCCTCGGGGACGAGGGCGGCGATCCGCGCGTTCTCCCAGCCGCCCTGGGCCTCGCCGCTCGCCGCGATGGAGCAGAAGAGCCGGTAGGACTCGTCGTCGTCCAGGATCTCCTGGAACAGGGTCTGCGCTGAGAGCATGACGGCCACCTCCGTACCCATGGCCCGCGGAGCCGAGTCCGCGGAGCAGTAGTCCGCAGAAAGAGTCAAATGCGCCGCCGGGCGCTCGGCAACCGGAGCGGTCACGGACAGCACAGGGCGACGGTCGCGGACGGCACCCGCCCGGGCGGCGTAACCCCTGGGCGTGCGGAGCGTTGTTCCGGGTGACGGCCGTGGCGGGGAAGACCCCCGAGCCCCCACCACGGCCGTAGTGCTGCCCCCGAGCCCCTGAAGGGGTTACGCGAGCCCGGAGCGCTCCAGGGCGTCCGTGCCGGCGCGCAGGGCGGTGAGCCGCTCCTCCAGGGTGAAGCCGGCCGGGGCGAGGTTGAGCGTGGTGACCCCGGCGGCGGCGTACGCCTGCATCCGCTCGGCGATCCGCTCGACCGGGCCGAGCAGCGCGGTCTGGTCGATCAGCTGGTGCGGTACGGCGGCGGCGGCCCCGGCCTTGTCGCCGTCCAGGTACTTGTCCTGGATCTCGGCGGCCTCCTTCTCGTACCCCATGCGCTGGGCGAGCTGGTTGTAGAAGTTCTGCTTGCGGCTGCCCATTCCGCCGACGTACAGGGCGGTGTACGGGCGGAACATGTCGGCGAGGCCGGTCACGTCGTCGCCGACCGCCAGCGGCAGCGTCGGGCTGACGTCGAAGCCCTCCATGGTCTTGCCGGCCTTCTCGCGGCCCGTGCGCAGCGGCTGGATCGCGGTCTCCTCCAGGTGCTCTGCGGAGGGGAAGATCAGCAGGGCGCCGTCGGCGATCTCGCCGGTCTGCTCCAGGTTCTTGGGGCCGATGGCGGCGATGTAGAGCGGGATGTGCTCGCGCTGGGGGTGCACGGTGAGCTTGATCGGCTTGCCCGGCCCTCCGGGCAGCGGCAGCGTCCAATGCGCGCCCTCGTAACTCACGCGCTCACGGGTCATCGCCTTGCGGACGATCTCCACGTACTCGCGGGTGCGGGCCAGCGGCTTGTCGAACTTCACGCCGTACCAGCCCTCGGAGACCTGCGGGCCCGAGACGCCGAGGCCGAGCCGGAAGCGGCCGCCGGAGAGCGAGTCGAGGGTGGCGGCGGTCATCGCCGTCATGGTGGGCTGCCGGGCCGGGATCTGCATGATCGCGGAGCCGACGTCGATCGACTCGGTCTGGGCCGCGACCCAGGTCAGCACGGTCGGGGCGTCGGAGCCGTACGCCTCGGCCGCCCAGCAGACGTCGTAGCCGAGCCGGTCGGCCTCCTGCGCGACGGCGAGGTTGTCACCGTCCATGCCGGCGCCCCAGTAACCGAGATTGATGCCGAGCCGCATAGCCGCTCCCCTTACTGATCAGTAACGTCTCTTTCTCCGGACTCTAGCGCGGCTCGCGGTCATCCGGCAGGCCCGGCGGACCTCCGGTTGTCCACAGGGCTGCACCCCGTGGGGCCGTGGCCAGTAATCTCAGCGCCCATGGAGCAGAGGCATCTCGGCCGTACCGGCCTTCGCGTGTCCCGGATCGGGCTCGGCACCCTCACCTGGGGCCGGGACACGGACGAGCACGACGCCGCCGACCAGCTGAAGGCCTTCTGGGACGCGGGCGGCACCCTGGTGGACACGGCCGATGTGTACGGCGGCGGCGAGGCCGAATACCTGCTCGGGCGGCTCGTCGGCAGCCTGGTCCCTCGTGAGGATCTGGTCATCGCCACGAAGGCCGGAAACGTCCCCGACCCCTACCGCCGTTTCAACGGCTCGCGTGGGCACCTTCTGGCCGCCCTGGACGCCTCCCTGGAGCGGCTCGGCACGGAGTACGTGGACCTGTGGCAGATCCACGCCTTCGACCCGTCGACCCCGCTGGAGGAGACGCTCCAGGCGGTGGACCTGGCCGTCTCCTCGGGCCGCGTCCGCTACGCGGGCGTGTCGAACTTCTGCGGCTGGCAGCTGGCGAAGGCGGCCACCTGGCAGCTCGCCGCGCCTGGAGTGCGCACCCGGCTGGCCAGTACGCAGATGGAGTACTCGCTGCTCCAGCGGGGCATCGAGCGCGAGGTGCTGCCGGCCGCGTTGGACCTCGGGATCGGGCTGCTGCCGTCCTCCCCGCTGGGACGCGGCGTGCTCACCGGCAAGTACCGCCAGGGCACCCCGTCCGACTCCCGGGGCGCCTCCGAGCGGCTCGCCCCGTTCGTCGAGCCGTATCTCGACGACGCGGCCGGCCGGGTCGTGGACGCCGTGGCGACGGCGGCGGACGGACTGGCGACGAGCCCGCTCCAGGTGGCGCTCGCCTGGGTCCGGGACCGGCCGGGGGTGGCCGCGCCGATCCTCGGTGCGCGCAACGCCGGGCAGCTCGCGGAGGCATTGTCGGTGGAGGCCCTTAGTCTTCCCTACGAGATCTGCCAGGCGCTCGACGATGTGTCGGCGCCCGTGCACCGCTATCCCGACCAGGACTGGAGCACCCTGTGACTGCGCTTCCCGGGGAGACCCCCGGCACGGACGACGTGACGGCCGAGGACGTGACGGCCGAGGCGGCCGCCGACCCCGCGCCCGCCGAAGCGCCCGGAGCCGCCGAGGACGGGGAGGCCGAGGTCCAGGAAGCTGCGGCAGCCGAAGGCCCGGCCGCCGACGCCACGACCGCGGACGGCACGAGCGCGGACGGCACGACTGCGGACGGCACAGCAGACGCGTCGCCCGCCTCCGAGCTTTCGGAGGCGCAGGCCGAGCTGGCCGCCCAGCGCGAGCTGCGGGAGCGGATCGAGAAGCGCAAGGCGGAGAAGGCCGCGCCCATCGCCGCCGGTACGGGTCTGAGCGGCACGGCCGCGGATCTGCTCGCGGCCGTCCGGGCGGTGGAGAGCGGCGAGAAGGCGGGCTCCGCGTTCTTCTCCTCGCCCGCCCCGGCCCCGGCCCCCCGGCGTCCCGCCCCGGCCGCCGCACCACAGCCCCGGACCCCCGCGCCCGAGGCCGCCGCCCCCGCCCCGCAGGCCGCCTCGCCGGAGGCCGTGGACGCGGTGCGCGCGGTGCTCGTGGAGGGCGGGGCCCCCGAGGCGCTGGCCCGCCCGGCGGTCGGCGCGCTGAGCGAGCAGGCGGCCGAGCTGCTGCGCACCGACCCCTGGCAGTTGCTGGCCGTGCCCGGTGTGCGGCCGGAGCAGGCCGACGGCTTCGCCCGGGCCCTGCTGGGCGCCGACTGCGGCCCGGACGACAGGCGCAGGACGGCGGCCCTGGTCGGCTGGCTGCTGGAGCGCGCCGCCCTCCAGGGCCACACGGCGCTGGACGCCGGGACCGTACGCACGGCGCTCGCGGAGCGTGCGGTGAGCGACCCGGACGCGGCGGTGCGCGAGGCCGTCGAGGAAGGTGTCGCCCTGCTCTTCCAGGAGGGTGAGGACCTGGAGCCGGACGCGACCGAAGCGGCGGACGGCGAAGAGGACGAGGCGGACGGGGCAGGGCCCGCGGCGGACGCCGACACGGACCGGGAGCCGGTCCAGGTGCTGCTGGGCCTGGACCGCTACGCCCTGGCCGAGGAGAGCCTCGCCGACGGCCTGGCCCGGCTGGTCAACGCCTGCGAGAAGGCCGCCGACTGGGCGGAGGCCGCTGCCGCCGCCCCGAGCCCCTCGGCCGCCGAGCTGATCCGTACGGCGGCCGCCGCCGGACTGGTCGCGCACAGCGGCGGCGAGGCGGCCCGGGCCGAGCCCGCCGCGCTGATCGCTGCCGCCCGGGGCCTGGGGCTGCGGGCGCTGGGCGCCACCCACAGCGAGGACGGCCGCCGGCGGCTCGCGGCGGCCACCGGCGATCCGGACACGGCGGTCACTCTGGCCGGTCTGCTGTCCGGCGCGCAGGGCCCCGGCCGGGACGAGGACGGGGCGCTCGCCCTGGACCTGCTGGTCGTGCTGGACGCCCCGCAGCTGGACGTGGAGAGCGCGGCGGTCCTGGTCGAGGCGCTGGCAGACGGCACCCGGCTGGTGCTGAGCGGCGACCCGGGCGTGCTCGGCTCGGCGGGCGCCGGGCGGGTGTTCGCCGATGTGCTGGCCGCCCGCGCCTGCCCCCAGGTCGTCTCCCGCACCCCGGACCCCGGGCCGATCGGCGAGCTGGTCTCCGGCATCGGCATCGGCGAGCTGAACCAGGTCGACGCCCCGGGCAAGGAGGTGGTGATCGTCCCGGTCCGCGACGCGGGCGAGGCCGTCCACCGCACCGTGCAGCTGGTCGCCGACTCGGTGCCCCGGGCGTTCTCCATCCCCGCCGAGGAGACCCAGGTGATCACGGTGGGCCACGGCGGGGCCGCCGGGACCAGGGCGCTGAACGAGGCGCTGAAGCAGCGGCTCAACCCGGGGCCCGGCCGGTTCGGCGGGTTCGACCCGGGCGACCGCGTCGTCCATGTGCCCGCGCCCGGCCGCGCGGTGCCCGGGGTGGTGCGCTCGGCCGACGCCGAGGGGCTGCGGCTGGACTGCGGGGGCGTCCCCGTCGTCGTACCGCAGGAGCGGGTGGAGTCGTCGGTGCGGCACGGCTGGGCGCTCAGCGCCCATCAGGCGGCGGGGATGCGCTGGCCCGCCGCGGTCGTGGTGCTGCCGGGCGACGCCGCGCAGGGACTGAGCCGGCCGTGGGTGTACACCGCGTTCGGCCGGGGCGAGCGGCATCTGTCCGTGGTGCACGGGGTGGACCAGGCGCTCCCCCATGCGGTGGCGCAGGTTCCGGCCCAGGAGCGGACGACCCGGCTGCGCCCGCTGCTGGAGGCGCTCCCGACGCCCGACGCGGCTTCGTAGCCGGGCCAGGACAGCGGTGGGGCCCCGGCGCGTCGTACGTGCGCCGGGGCCCCGCCGTCACGTCCGGTGCGGGAGAGAAGTCGAAGGGGTGGGGTCAGAGGCCTCCCACCGCGGGCCCGGCGAAGTCCTCGTCCGGCTCGTCCTCCTCGTCGAAGACAGCGCTGACGTCGAAGCGGCAGACGACCAGTTCGGGTTCGGCGTCCTCGAAGGGGGCGCCGAGCCACTCCCCCGGCTCCGGTGCGGTTTCGCCGGCCGAGACCCAGAGGGTGGAGTCCCCCTCCTCCAGGCCGAACTCCTTGTGCCGGGAGGCGATCTCGTCCGGTTCGTACTCGCCGAAGAGGACCCCGAGCGCGGAATGGACGCTGGTGCCGACCACCGGGGTCGTGTCCTCGGCGCCCGGACCCGCGTCGACGTCGGCAAGGCGCTGGGCCTGGGCGAGGAGACGCTCGGGCTCGGCGACCACGTAGTCGCGCCGGATCAGGACACTGAGCGCGCTGGGCTCCGCGGGACCGGCGTAGGGCGGCAGGGAGTCGTCCGCGCCGGGGATCTCGAAGGGCGTGACTTCGTCGTAGCGGTCGTAGAGGAGTTCGTCGTAGACCTCGGCGGCAGCGGCAAGGCCGTTGAACGCTTCGTAGACGGCGGGGTCGTCGTCCCCGGTACGGCGTTCGACCGCGTCGAGGTGACGGTCGATCGCGGCTTTGACCGCTTCGGCGGCGGCACGTACCTCGGCAGCGGTGGGCTGCGCAGCATCAGACATAGTGCAGACGCTATCCGTACCGGGGCGCTGCCCGCACAATAGATGCGATGCCGGAATACGAATTCATCGACGTGTACGTGCCGCGCGGGGTCTCCCGCAAGGAAGCGGCCCGACTCCTGACCGACCACGCCGAGTACGGACACTGGGAGCTGGACCGCCTGACGCTCCGCAGGGACGGCAGCCGCAGGGTGCGGCTGCGCAGGCGGATCATCCGCCAGCTACGGGCCACCTGGTGAAAGGAAGCGGGCCCCGCG
>NZ_JBHXJG010000195.1:0-14340 GCF_042723425.1 Streptomyces sp. NPDC058375
AGCTGTGCGGCGGGCTGCCGCTGGCGCTGCGCATCGCGGGTTCGTGCCTGGGCCCGCGCTCGGCCCCAACACGCTTTCCAGCGGTTCGCGCGAGGGTCCGGACGGACTCGCGGCCGTTCTGAACTGGAACCCGGTGGTGTGGTGGGGAATCGGTACGCGGTGATCACCTCGCTGGTGCCACCCTCCGGCTACGGCACGGGGAGAACCTTGACTCAGTTGGCCCAGACGACCGGGCTGTCGCTGTACGTGTCGCCCTCGTCGAACTCGGCGCCGGTGACGGGCGCGGTCTTCGTGGCACTGAGCGAGCAGGTCTCGTACGACGCTCCCTTCGTGGTGAACTCGCGGGGTGCGGCCTCCCGGTCGCACTTGCCCGGGATGTCGCCCATCAAGATGACGCCCGTGCCCGCGCCGCCTTCCAGCACACCGTCCAACTTCAGCGACGCGTACGACAGGTCGGTGCCGCCGACGTTCTCGACCTTCATCTTGATGAAGTAGGGCGTCATGCCCTTCGCCCTGTCACCGAAGGCGGCCATGTCGGCCTCGGCGCCCTTCTCGATGGCCGTGACGGTCACGGCGATGGTGCCCTTCTTGTCGCTCGTGTACGCGAACGGCAGGACTGCCCGGTCGCCGACCTTGAGCTCCGTGCCCGGCGCGGTGACGTCACCCTCGGCCGGAGCGGCACCGCCGTCGCCGGTGCCGTCGCCGCCGTCGGCCGGGCTCTCGCTGCTCGGTTCGGACGAGGCCGGGGCCGACGCGGAAGCGGACGCCGACGGAGATTCCTTCGCGGCCGGCTCGCCGTCGTCGCCGTTGCAGGCCGAAAGTGCGAAACCCATGACGGCCAGAGAGGCCGCAGATACTACCCGTCGCTTGTGCACTGTTTCCTCGCTGATATGGAGGCTGCCTCATATGGATATGGCAGCCTTGAGCTTTCACTTGGTTCGAGACTGAGGCGGTGTGGTACGGCGGCGCAGGGGTTTTCCCTCCCCGGCAGCCGCCTCTCCGGCCAGGCCCTCGCGGTGATGTCGTCCCTCGCCACAGCCTGCGAATCCGCCGGGTCGACAGGGGACTTCGGGCAGTCCGGCAACGTCGCCGAATACTGCTCGGCCGGTCGGGTCAGAGCGTGGACGGGTTGCTGCAGGAGTTCAGCGCACCACGGTCGTAGTAGTGCGGCCACCGCATCTTCCCTCGCGTCTGGGGGCCGTAGGCACCGTCCGCGCTGCCGTCGAGGTTGAGCCTGTTGATCTGCAGCCACTTCACCGCCTCGACTGTGCCGGTGCCGTAGTCGCCGTCGATGCCACCGGAGTTCGTGGATGTCTCTCAATTTCGCAAGGCATGCAGAATCCGCCTCAGGTCTGGCGTGCCCAGCGACACACCCAGGCGGCTCCTCCTCGTGCTGGTGTCGGAGACGCCCTCCTCGTCGGGAGCCGACCGCATCCGGCCGGTTCTGCACCGAGCATGCGGGAGCGGCGCGGCGGTCGGCCACAGCTGCCGCGGAAGTGGCCCCGTCCCGGGGCGTCCCGCCTTCCGGCCTGCGGTGATGCCGACCGCCAAGTCCCCGCGGCGGGATCCACGGAGCCGGAGGGACGGCCGGTTCCGCACCCGGGCGGAGGCCCGCCAGGCCGGCGCACAGACTTCCTCTGTGTCGTCCGTGACAGCTGATGCAGAATGAGACCGACGTATGGAGGCCGCGCCTGCGGTCCGGAACGTGATGGGAAAAGCGTGCCCCGCTGGAAGGAACTGCCCGCGGAACTGCCCCCGCCCGCCCGTCAGCTGATCGTCCGGCTGCGCGGGCTGAAGGACCGCAGCGGACTCAGCGCGCGGCAACTGGCCGCGCGGACCGGATACAGCGCGAAGTCGTGGCAGAGGTACCTGAACGGTAGGTCCCTGCCGCCGCAGGAGGCCGTCGCGGCGATGTCCCGGGTCTGCGGCGAGGATCCGGTCCGCCTGCTGGCGCTGCACGAGATCGCCGCCGAACGCCGGCCGGAGGGACGGCGGCCCGCCGCCCGGGCGCCCGAGAGCCCGCCCGCGGCCCCGGCACAGGTCCCGGGGGAGCGGCAGCCGTACGGGCGCCATCTGCGCGCCGCGCTCGCCGCGGCGGCGGTGGTCACCGTCCTGTCCGCCTCTGCAGCCCTCCTGCTGGCTGTGCGGCTCACCGAGGCCCGTACCCAGCTCGCCCACCAGCGCGATGCCACCGTCGCGACCGCGCCGGCCACCGTGTCGGAGACTCTGGTCCCGGTTATCTACACCTGCCGTCTGGAGAAACGCGAGGGGCGCTGGCACGCGGGGCTGAGCCCGACCGCGGACGTGCTCCTCTCCAACACCCAGGTGGGCCTCGAAGTGGCCGAGGCCCAGTGTCTGCTGCGCCGGGCGGGTACCGTTCCGGGGGACATCGACGGTGTTTTCGGCCCGAAGACCCGACGAGCGGTTGAGCACATGCAGAAGAGGAACGGGCTGATCGTGAACGGAGTCGTCGACCCGCCGACCTGGAACGCCCTGCGGGAGGCAGATCCGACGTGACCCCGGAACATACCCGGCTGATCGCGGAGTTGCGGGAACTGCGGGCCGGCGCGGGGCTGAGCCTGGCCGCACTGGCGGAGCGGACGGCGTACAGCAAGTCCTCGTGGGAGCGCTACCTCAACGGCAGGGCCCTGCCTCCGCGCCAGGCCGTACAGGAACTGTGCCGTCTCGCGGACCAACCGCAGGGGCGGTTGCTGGCCCTCTGGGAGATCGCCGAGTCGCGCTGGAGCGGTCGCTCGGTGGCCACCCCCCAGCCCGCTTCTCCCTCTGCGACAGAAGGTCCGCCGCCGCAGCCCGTGGAGGCCGCCACAACCGAAGGGCCTCGACGACGCCTTGGACGGGGCAGGCTCCTGATGCTGCTGGCATCGGCCTACAGCGTGATCGTCGGTGGTGTCGCCGTCGTGCTGCTCTTCCTGCTGCCGGACTCCGAGGCGCCCAGGGACGAATCGTCGCCCGCCTCCGTCCCCTTCTCCTTCGCTCCGCTGTGCCATGGGGCCGCCTGCGAAGGGCGGGATCCGATGCGCTTGATCTGTGGCATCGGCCCCGACACCCTCGCCACGCTCCGCACCGCCACCGGCGCCCACGTCGAACTGCGGCACAGTAGGAAGTGCGGGGCGAGCTGGGTACGGACCTGGGGGACCGAGATCGGCGACCGGGTGGACGTCACGGCAGACGGCCCGACCCACAGCGTGCGCATCAGGAACGCGGAGGACGCGGCGACCTTCGTCTACACCGGGATGACCGAGGCCACCGTCGGCGGCTCCGTCCGGGCCTGCTTCCGGCCGGCGTCGGCCGACGGCGAGCGGGAGTGTTTCGAGGCCCGGGTGACCGAGCCCTCCGCGAGGACACCCTCGCCCTCGGTGCAGTCGGGCTAGGCGGGCGGCAGAGCCCGACCGAGGCACGTCAGCGTGCGGCGGCTCGAAGACGACGCCGAGGGCCGGCACGGTGACCGCGGTAGATACGGGACGACACCGCCCGCCGGCTGGTACGGGCTTGTGCGGCACGTGGAGGACGGACGGTGCCCGGAAGCGTGCGACTCGCGCGGCAGCCACGTGAAAACGGGGTGGGGCCGGGGCGGGCAACGCCCAGCCCGAGTACCCGTGCGCGAGTACCCGTGCGGCACAGGGCTCCGCGCAGTGTTCCGAGGGCTGTCGACGACCACGAAGGTCCCTTGGTGTCCTCACGAGCCAGATCAGTGCTTCGGAAGGCGGTCCTGTTCGCGTTGCAGTGCCGCGAAGTCGTCGGAGAGAGCGTAGGTACGCGGGAGTGGGGCGCTTCGTGCGTGACGGACGGTGCGGGGAACGTAGAGGCTGTTGAGCATCCAGGGTTTCGTCTTCTCGGTGAGGTCCCGCACGGATGCCTTCCCTTGCACCACTCCGTAGGTGGCCACGGCCAGGCGGCCCGTCTCCCGGTACGCGGTCACCTGATCCCGCATGAAGTGCTTGTGGTCCTCGAACCACGGGCTCATCCGCAGGAAGTCCCGCCACTGCTCCTCGGTGAGCGGGCGTTCGGCGGCGGCCTTGAGGAACTGCCACACCCGGGTGTCTCGGCCGAGGCCGAGTTCTTTGCCGTGGGCGGTGACGAATGGGGTGGACAGCGGCTTCGGCATCTGCCGCTGGTAGTGGTTGACCAGGGAGAACTCGGTGACGAGGAACTTCTTGCCGCCGTCGAGCCGGGGCAGGACGTAGTCCAGGTACTTCTGGGCGGCCCCGGCCGAGGTGACGTGCGGGTGCATGTCCAGTCCGTCGAGCTGCGAGGTCCGGTTGACGAAGTCGATCCACTCCTCGGTGGCATCCGAGAGCATCGCGGGGTCGTCCAGGTGGTTGAGGGCGCCCATGTACAGCCGGGTACGGCACCCTTCGCGGAAGTGCTCGTCCCGGTAGTCGACGACGTGCTTCGTGACTGCCTGGTAGAAGGCGTTGAGTCTGGTCCGCCTCTCCTGCGGACGGGTTTCCAGGAAGGGTTCGTTGCCAAGGGTGAGGATCTCCACCTTGTCCAGCACGGCCTCAAGCACCTTGTCCACGGCCGCCAGTTCGGCCCGCATCTCCCTGCTCCCCGGGGCCGGGACCGTCCGGCCCTCTTTCCTGAACTGGAACTTCAGCGCCAGGATGGTGCCGAAGCCCTGCCCGTGCAGGTTCAGGAGCGAGTCGACCGCCCGCAGACGCTCTGCGGCCATGCCCTCCTTGACGCGGTCCAACACGGTGAAGCCGCGCACCCAGCCGGTGCCCAGGCCGTCCAGGGCCGCCTTGTCCACATAGGTGGGATCCTCGTTGAAGTTCGCGCCGAGGGCGCCGTCCGGGACGGAGGCGTGGGGCTTTGCGGACTCGGTGCTCTCCGGCTTGCCCGAGGTGTCGTTCCCTTGGTCGTCGCGGTCCGCGCTGCCGGTGCACCCGGCAGTCAGAAGGGCCCCGGCGGAAAGGCCGAAGAGCTGTCGACGCGAGAGAGGCGCGTGGGATGTGGGGGCCCGGCCGCTCTGCATGGGTGCTCCGTTGTCGTCGTGGGCGGGTCTACGTCACGTCGGGGCAGTCTTCAGCACGTTCCTGTGCGGCGAGGTCCGCATTTTTCGCGACCTTGTGTGTCGAACTGGCGGACAGGCTCGTCGGCGACTTCCCAGATGAGGCCTCCGACCGCTGGGCGACGCCGGCGCGAATGCCGCCCGTCACGTGCTGGTACCGGGCCGCCATGACAACAGCCGCGCGGAGGGCTCCGAAGAGTCTCGTCGAGACTGCAGTTGAGACTACGAACGCCGAAGGGCCCCACCGCAAGCGGTGGGGCCCTTCAACGTATTGCCCGTGAGAGCAATGGCGGAGGATACGAGATTCGAACTCGTGAGGGGTTGCCCCCAACACGCTTTCCAAGCGTGCGCCCTAGGCCACTAGGCGAATCCTCCGCCGCAAACAATACAAGACGTTGGAGGGTGCTCGCGAACACGATCCCCGGAGATCGTCCGGAGAGGGTCCGCAGGTCGTTCGTGGGGGCGGGCGGGTGGACCGGAGGGGGTGGGGATCGGCTAAGGTGGGCGTCAGCCCCTCACGTGGCGCTATCTGACTGAACTCCCCCAGGGCCGGAAGGCAGCAAGGGTAGGTTGGCTCTGGCGGGTGCGTGGGGGGCCCTTTGCGTTCCGGTGGCGTTGAGCCGTGGGGCGGTGTTTCCGCGGCCCGAGCTGCGGCGGGAGCCCTCGCGTGAGCCGTGTGGGGCCGGTTGTCAGTCGGCCCCGATAACCTCGTAGGTGTGTCGTCCCTTGCGCTGTACCGCCGCTACCGCCCCGAGTCGTTCGCCGAGGTCATCGGTCAGGAGCATGTCACTGACCCGCTCCAGCAGGCCCTGCGGAACAACCGGGTCAATCACGCGTACCTGTTCAGCGGGCCGCGTGGTTGTGGAAAGACGACCAGCGCGCGCATCCTCGCCCGCTGTCTGAACTGTGAGCAGGGCCCCACGCCCACGCCGTGCGGAGAGTGCCAGTCCTGCCAGGACCTCGCACGCAACGGGCCGGGATCCATCGACGTCATCGAGATCGACGCCGCTTCGCACGGTGGTGTGGACGACGCCCGTGATCTGCGCGAGAAGGCGTTCTTCGGGCCCGCCTCCAGTCGTTACAAGATCTACATCATCGACGAGGCGCACATGGTCACCCCGGCGGGCTTCAACGCCCTGCTGAAGGTGGTCGAGGAGCCGCCGGAGCACCTCAAGTTCATCTTCGCGACGACCGAGCCCGAGAAGGTCATCGGGACGATCCGGTCGCGTACGCACCACTATCCCTTCCGGCTGGTGCCCCCGGGCACCCTGCGCAGCTATCTCGCCGATGTGTGCGGCCGGGAGAACAGCCCCGTCGAGGACGGTGTCCTCCCGCTCGTCGTGCGCGCCGGGGCCGGGTCCGTGCGTGACTCGATGTCCGTCATGGACCAGCTGCTGGCCGGTGCGGGCGACGACGGTGTGACGTACGCCATGGCCACCTCGCTCCTCGGGTACACGGACGGCTCGCTGCTCGACTCGATCGTCGACGCTTTCGCCGCCGGCGACGGGGCCGCCGCCTTCGAGGTCGTCGACCGCGTCATCGAGGGCGGCAACGATCCGCGTCGGTTCGTGGCCGATCTCCTGGAGCGGCTGCGGGATCTGGTGATCCTCGCCGCCGTGCCGGACGCGGGGGAGAAGGGGCTCATCGACGCGCCCGCCGATGTCGTCGAACGCATGCAGGCCCAGGCCTCCGTCTTCGGCGCCGCCGAGCTGAGCCGCGCCGCCGACCTCGTCAACGACGGGCTCACCGAGATGCGCGGCGCCACCTCGCCGCGCCTCCAGGTGGAGCTGATCTGCGCCCGGGTCCTGCTGCCCGCCGCCTACGACGACGAGCGGTCGCTCCAGGCCCGGCTCGACCGGCTGGAGCGCGGGGCCTCGGCCGCCGCTGCCGCCTCGTTCGCCGCCCCGCCTGCTGCCGCGGCGCCGATGGGGTACGTACCCGGGCCTGAGGCCCACGCCCCCGTGGCCCCCGCCGGTCCGGACGCGGCTCGTGCCGCCGTACGGGGCGAGGCGCCCCCGGCCGCGCCCGCTGCTTACGCACCGCCCGCAGCGACGCCCGCCCCCGCCGCCTACGCAGAGCCCGCGCCGCAGGCCCCCGTGGCGCCCGCCCCCGAGCCCGGCCAGCGGCCCGGTTCCTGGCCCGCCGCCGCGGGAGCCGGGGCCGGGGAGCAGGCCCGTCGACCCGGTGGCTGGCCCACCGCGTCCGCCCCCGGCAGCGGCCCGGCCCCCGCCGCCACCCCGCCGCCCTCGTCCCCGGTCGCCCAGGCCCCGGCGGCCCCCGTCGGGCCGACCGCGCCCGAGGGCGGGCAGAGCATGGCCCAGGGCGCCGCTCAGGTGCGGAACATGTGGCCCGACATCCTGGAGGCGGTCAAGAGCCGCCGGCGCTTCACCTGGATCCTGCTCAGCCAGAACGCCCAGGTCGCCGGGTTCGACGGCACGACGCTCCAGCTCGGCTTCCTCAACGCGGGCGCCCGCGACAACTTCGCCAGCAGCGGCAGCGAGGAGATCCTCAAGCAGGTCCTCGCCGAACGCGTCAACGCCCAGTGGCGCATCGAAGCGGTCATCGATCCCTCCGGTGGCGGCGGGATGCCCCCGCAGTCCGGTGGAGGCGGCGGACGTCCCGCCCCGCAGTACCAGCCCCCCCCGGCAGCCCCCGCCGCCCCGGTCGCGTACGAGCCCCGGCCCCAGCACTCGGCCCCGCAGCAGCCCGCGCCCCCGCCGCAGGGGCAGCAGCACGCGCCGTCGGCCCCTCAGCCGCCTCCCTCAGCGCCGCCGCAGGGCCGGGAGGCCGCGCCCGCCCCCGAGGCCTCCCACAGTTCGTACGGGGCGGAGCCGTCGTGGTCCGTGGCCCCCGAGGACGACACCGCGGAGGCCGACGATCCGGATCTCGTCGACTCCGCCCTCTCCGGCCACGAGCTGATCGTCCGCGAGCTGGGCGCCACGGTCGTCGAGGAGTTCACCAACGAGCAGTGAGCCGGCGGGGTCGAGCGGTGGGTCTGCCGGCCGGGCAGCGAGGCAGGAGTCGGGCCGTGGTGGGCCCGTCCACGGACCGGTGGCCGTCGGGGCTTTCCGCGGCCGGCGGCTAGGCTGCACCCCGTGAAGGTCCTCGTCATCGGCGGCGGCGCCCGCGAACACGCCCTGTGCCGCTCTCTGTCCCTCGACCCCGATGTCACCGCTCTGTACTGCGCCCCCGGCAACGCCGGCATCGCAGAGGTGGCCGAACTGCACCCGGTCGACGCGCTCGACGGTGACGCCGTCGCGCGCCTCGCGGCCGAGCTGGGCGCCGGGCTGGTGGTCGTCGGCCCGGAGGCGCCGCTCGTCGCCGGGGTCGCCGACGCCGTGCGCGCGGCCGGCATCCCCTGCTTCGGCCCCTCCGGCGAAGCCGCGCAGCTGGAAGGCTCCAAGGCGTTCGCCAAGGACGTCATGGCCGGCGCCGGGGTTCCCACCGCCCGCAGCTACGTCTGCACCACCCCCGCCGAGATCGACGAGGCCCTCGACGCCTTCGGCACCCCGTACGTCGTCAAGGACGACGGCCTCGCGGCCGGCAAGGGCGTCGTCGTCACCGAGGACGTGGACGTCGCCCGCGCCCACGCGCTCTCCTGCGACCGCGTGGTCATCGAGGAGTTCCTCGACGGCCCCGAGGTCAGCCTCTTCGCGATCACCGACGGCACCACCGTCGTGCCGCTCCAGCCCGCCCAGGACTTCAAGCGCGCCCTGGACGGCGACGAGGGCCCGAACACCGGCGGCATGGGCGCCTACTCCCCGCTCCCGTGGGCGGACCCCAAGCTGGTCGACGAGGTCCTCGAAACCGTCCTCCAGCCGACCGTCGACGAGCTGCGCCGCCGGGGCACGCCCTTCTCCGGGCTGCTCTACGCGGGCCTCGCGATCACCTCGCGCGGCGTCCGGGTCATCGAGTTCAACGCCCGCTTCGGCGACCCGGAGACCCAGGTGGTCCTGGCCCGGCTGCAGACCCCGCTGGCCGGTGTCCTGCTCGCCTCCGCCAACGGCACCCTCGACGTCCTCCCGCCGCTGAACTGGCGCGACGACGCCGCGGTCACCGTGGTCATCGCCTCGCACAACTACCCGGGCACCCCGCGCACCGGCGACCCGATCGACGGGCTCGCCGACGTCGCGGCGCAGGATGGACCCGACGCGTACGTCCTGCACGCCGGAACCCGCGCCGAGGGCGACGCGGTGCTCAGCGCGGGCGGCCGGGTGCTCTCGGTGACCGCGACCGGCAAGGACCTCACGGCTGCCCGTGAGCGCGCCTACACCGCGCTCGGCCGGATCCGCCTGGACGGCTCCCAGCACCGTACGGACATCGCCCTCAAGGCCTCCCAGGGCTGACTCCCCTGTACGGCTCGCCCTCGGGGCCTCCCGGCGCTGACCGCCCGCCCGTACGAAGGCCAGCCCCGCAGCCCCGCAGCCCCTTGCGCCCGCCCCGTACGCCACCGGTGTACGTGGCCGGCGCGAGGGGCTTTCGCGTGTCCGCGTGCCCCGGCGGGCCCGGGTCTCCGGTCGCTTGCCCATGGGCGCGGACACGTCAGCAGCTTTACCCAAAGCCATTCCATCGGGTGACGACTGGGCTATCCGGATGACGGCCGCCGGACCCCCAACTAGGGTGCGGCGCAAGCGTTCCGGCACTTGGCCCACCGGCATTGCGATGTCGGTGGCGGGTGCCACAGTGGGGGAGTGAGCAACACCGCCGCGAGGGCCAAGAGGGCCGCGATGAGGGCAGAGGGGGTGACGTCCGGCCGTGTCCGGTATCGATGTGGGTGAGGAGCTGGGTGCGCGGGCCGCACAGGCCCGAGCGCTCTCCCTGCTGCGGATCCGCGGCAGGGCACTGGCCGTGGCGATCCTGCCCGCGGCCGTCGCCGTCGTGCTGTTCGCGGCGGACGCGCAGGGGCATCTGGCCGGTCCGGCCTGGGACGCCGTGCGCTGGACGGTCCTCGGGGTCGCGGTCGTCGTGCTGCTGGTGACCGTCCTGGTCGCCGTCTCCGTGGCCCGCGCGCGGCCCGCCATGAGCCCGACCGTCCCCGTGCCGGAGGCAGGGGCCCCCGACCTCTACCGCCTGGTCAGGGACCTGGCCGACCGGCTCGACGTGCCCGCGCCCTCGGCCGTGGCGCTGACCCCGGACTGCGACAGCTGGCTGGAGGACCGGACGCACCGCGCGCTCCGGCGGGGCCCGGCGGCCTCGGTGGATGCCGGGGACACCGCCCCCGTCCTGGTCATCGGCTCGCCGTTCCTGTGGTGGATGCGGGTCGCCGAGCTACGCGCGGTCCTCGCCCCCGTGGTGGCGGGCACCGGCCCGTCCGCGCATCCCGACATAGCCGCCGCCCGCCGCTTCGTCCGCGGTCTGGACGCCGCGATCGCCGATGCCGCCGCCCCCGGCCGGGGCCCGGTGCGCGGGGCACCGCTCGCCTTCGCCGGCTGGGTCGCACGGCTGCTGCTCCGCGCCTGCCGGGGCCATGCCGCCGAGATGGAGCGCTGTGTGGCGGCCGCCGCGTCCATGCGGGCCCAGACGGTCGACTACGGGCTGCGCATCGCCGCCCAGGAGCAGGTCGGCCTCGCCTACGCCGGCTGGGACCGGCTGCTGACCCGGGTGGCGCTGCCCGCCTGGCGGATGGGCCGCTGGCCCTCCCGGCTGGACGCCGGGGTCGTCTCCGCGCTCACCGAGCTCTCCCGCCGGGACCGGCTGGCCGACGGCTTCGCCCTGCGCCTGGACGAGCGGCCCGCGTGCGACCTGCTGGAGGAGCCCGGGGTGGCCGACGAGGCCGCGTCCCTGCTCGCCGCCCGGCTCTTCCACGGCGGCCCCGCCGAGAGCGGTCCGGGCTGGGCGCCGGTGGACTGGCAGCAGTATCCCGACGAGGTCGTCGACCGGAAGTGGCGCAGCGAGGCGGCCCGGCTGCACCGGGTCCTGGACACCCTGGGCGTCCCCCGCGCCTCCGCCGCCGACCCGGCCGTCCCGACCCTGGCCCGGGTCATGGAGCACCTGTCCGGACCCGGCGGTCCCGGCGGCCCGGGCGAGGCGCTCGCGGCGGGCATCGGCGCCGCGGTCGCCCGCGAGGAGGCCGAAACCCCGCCGCACGCCAGCGGCCAAGTCCAAGTCCAAGTCCAAGGCCACGGAGGCGCGGGGGGCGGCCCGGCCGACGACCCGCTCGACCTCTGGGGCCCGGGCCCGCTGCCCCTCTTCCCGCTCCAGCCACCGCGTACGGGCACCGAGCTGCTCGCCGACCACGTCGCTGCCATGGTCTGCTGCGCGGCCGTGGACACGGCGGGCGCGGCCCCCGGCCTGGACTGGCTGGACGGCCCCGCGCTGCTCGTCGGCGGCGAACGGCGAGCGGACCTCGCGACCCCGGTCCTCTGCCTCGTCGAGGACGGCGATCCGGACCCGCTGCTGTCCTGGCTCGCCGAAGTGGGGGTGCGCTCCGACAAGCCGGTCCGGCTGGTGTGACCGGCGTACGGACCGGCGCACCGGACCGCCCTACCGGCACGGCGCACCGGACAGGCCTGCCGGCACGGCGTACTGGACAGGCCTACCGGCCCGGCGCGTACCGGACAGGCCTACCGGCACGGGCTGCGGCCCGGAGCGCGACGTCGGGACTCCGGCGTCCGGACTCCGGAGCCCACCGTTCGGAAGGAATGGTTCCGTTCCCGTCAATTCGCGACGAAGGGTGACGGGCTGCGTGCGTTATGTGATGTGCTGGGGATCGGCGCTGACATCCGGCGCACCAGAGTTGTCCGGGGGCTCCCCCGAGTTGTCCGGGGGATCCGAGGGAGGGGCGCGGCATGGGGGCGGAGCAGATTCGCCGGTGGGAGTCGGGCGCCCTCGCGCACGCGGTGAGCGACCCCTTCGGCCAGGGCCCGCTGCCCTGGCTGCGCGGCAGTGAGAACTACTTCGACGACACCGGCCAGGTCGTCCCCTGGTACGCCGACCTCGCCCGCTCCACCGGCGGCGGCACCCGTACCGCCGACGACGTGCACCGCCAGATCAAGGGCTTCGTCTCGCCCGGCGCGGCGGCCCCCGGCGAGGCCATCGACTTCCACATCACCGTGGATCCGCCCCAGCAGTTCTCCGTCGACGTCTACCGGATCGGTCATTACGGCGGCGACGGCGCGTCCAAGATCACCACGAGCCCGCGGCTCTCCGGCATCGTCCAGCCGCCCCCGCTCGCCGCCGACCGGACCGTCTCCTGCCACCACTGGTGGATGTCCTGGCGGCTCCAGATCCCGAGCTACTGGTCGGTCGGCGCGTACGTGGCCGTCCTGACCACCGCCGACGGCTACCGCTCGCACATCCCCTTCACGGTCCGCCACGACCACCCCGCCGACCTGCTGCTCCTGCTGCCCGACATCACCTGGCAGGCGTACAACCTCTACCCGGAGGACGGCCGCACCGGCGCCAGCCTCTACCACGCGTGGGACGAGCGGGGGCGGCTGCTCGGCGAGGAGGACGCCGCCGTCACGATCTCCTTCGACCGCCCGTACGCCGGGGCCGGCCTGCCGCTGCACGTGGGGCACGCGTACGACTTCATCCGCTGGGCCGAGCGGTACGGCTACGACCTCGCCTACGCCGACGCCCGCGACCTGCACGCGGGCCGCGTCGACCCCAGCCGCTACCGGGGCCTGGTCTTCCCCGGCCACGACGAATACTGGTCGCTGCCCATGCGCCGGGCCGCCGAGCGGGCCCGGGACTCCGGCACCTCGCTCGTCTTCCTCTCCGCCAACACCATGTACTGGCAGGTGGGCCTCGCCCCCTCCGCATCCAACGAGCCCGACCGGCTGCTGACCTGCCGCAAACGCCGGGGGCCCGGGAAGTCCGCCCTGTGGCGCGAGGTGGACCGGCCCGAGCAGCAGCTCCTGGGCATCCAGTACGCGGGCCGGGTGCCCGAGCCCCACCCGCTGGTCGTGCGCAACGCCGAGCACTGGCTCTGGGACTCCACGGGCGCGGTCGACGGCGACGAGATCCCGGGCCTGGTCGCCGGCGAGGCCGACCGCTACTTCCCGCGCACCAGCCTGCCCGAGCACGACAACCGGATCCTGCTCGCCCACTCCCCGTACGAGGACTCCGAGGGCGCCACCCGCCACCAGGAGACCTCGCTCTACCAGGCCCCCTCCGGCGCGCTCGTCTTCGCCTCCGGCACTTTCGCCTGGTCCCCGGCCCTGGACCGTCCGGGCCACACCGACCGCCGGATCCAGCGGGCCACCGCCAACCTCCTCGACCGGATCTGCAAGCGGGACTGACGTCGCCTGTGAGACGCGAAGCCGGTCGGCCGGGCCCCGGGCAAGGACCGCCCCGCGGATACGGGACAATCGGAACCGCTCCTGGATCAATCTACGCGGAGGCACCGTGTCCGGTTTTGTAGAAAAGCCCGAGCCCGTGCAGGTTCCGGGCCTCACCCACCTGCACACCGGCAAGGTGCGTGACCTGTACCGGAACGAGGCGGGCGACCTCGTCATGGTCGCCAGCGACCGTATCTCCGCGTACGACTGGGTCCTGCCGACCGAGATCCCCGACAAGGGCCGCGTCCTCACCCGGCTCTCGCTCTGGTGGTTCGACCAGCTCGCCGACCTGGTGCCCAACCACGTCATCTCCACCGAGCTGCCCCCGGGCGCCCCGGCCGACTGGGCGGGCCGCACCCTCATCTGCAAGAGCCTGCGCATGGTCGAGGTCGAGTGCGTGGCCCGTGGCTATCTGACCGGCTCCGGGCTCGTCGAGTACGAGGCCACCCGTACGGTCTGCGGCATCGGGCTCCCCGAGGGCCTGGTCAACGGGTCCGAGCTGCCCGGGCCGATCTTCACCCCGGCCACCAAGGCGGCCGTCGGCGACCACGACGAGAACGTCAGCTACGAGCACGTCGCCCGCTCGGTCGGTGTGGAGACGGCCGCCGATCTACGGCGCACGACGCTCGACGTCTACCGCCGGGCCCGGGACATCGCGCACGAGCGCGGGATCATCCTGGCCGACACCAAGTTCGAGTTCGGCTTCGAGACCACCGAGGACGGGACCGAGCGGCTGATCATCGCCGACGAGGTGCTGACCCCGGACTCCTCGCGCTTCTGGCCCGCCGCCACCTGGGAGCCCGGCCGCGCGCAGCCCAGCTACGACAAGCAGTTCGTCCGCGACTGGCTGACCTCGCCCGCCTCCGGCTGGGACCGCAAGAGCGAACAGCCGCCCCCGGCGCTGCCGCAGGAGATCGTGGACGCGACCCGCGCCAAGTACATCGAGGCGTTCGAGGTGCTGACCGGCACCAGCTGGTCGTAACGACCGCGGAACACGAAGAAGGCCCCGGACCGAAAGGTCCGGGG
>NZ_JBHXJG010000196.1:0-14330 GCF_042723425.1 Streptomyces sp. NPDC058375
GCCCCGGCCGGTTCGGGGCCGGGGGGACACAGGACGCCACTCGGGTGGCGTTTCTCCCCAACCTACGGGCCCATGTCCACATTCACCCTAAATAACACGAAAAGGACGACGTATTGTTCTGCCACCCGACGACGGGAGGGCGCGGCCGAGTCGACCGACTCCCCTCAAGGAGCCTCGGCGTGACAGGAGTTGGGAGACTCCGCGGGCGGAGGGGCCGTCAGCGCCCCGGGCGGCGTTCGGCGTTGCGCTCGGCGGCGGCGTGCCACTAGCGGGGCGGGGAGGGGCCGGCGATCACAGCGGTGGGCTGATCGGGGTGCAGGCCCAGGGCGTGCAGCGCGTCGGCGTCGACCCGGACGGTGTACCAGCCGTGCCGGCGGCCGTCGGCAGCACCGATGCCGCAGGCGAGGTCGCAGCGGATCCGCTCCCCGGAGAAGGGCATCCAGTCGATGCCGCGGTCACGCAGTCAAGCGCGGAGGGCCGCCGGGGGACGCGGGCGGCCCGGCAGGTTCTCGTACGACACGACGGTCACCCACTCGGCGCCCGTCCCGCTCCCCCTCTTCTCCGTACGCATGGCGTCGAGGGTAGCCGTCACTCCTCGGCACGGGCGTCCCGGCCGTCCACGAAGGTCCGGACGATCTCGATGTCCCCGATCCGGGAGGGGTCCACGCGGTGCGGGTCGTCTCCCAGCACCACCAGGTCGGCTCGCATTCCCGGTGAGAGGGCGCCCGCCGTTTCCTCCCAGTGGCAGGCGTGGGCGCCGGCGACCGTGTAGGCCCGCAGTGCCTCGTCGACGGTGACGGCCTCGTCCGGGCCGACAAGGCGGCCCGACGCGGAGGCGCGTTCGACCATGAACTGGATCGCGCGCAGGGGTGCGCCGTCCGTGACGGGTCGGTCGGAGCTGCCGACGAGGGTGACCCCGTGGTCAAGGAATCCCCGCCCTCGGTACATCCAGCCGGCCCGCTCCTCCCCCATCACGGTGGCGTAGTCGTCGCCGAAGGAGTACAGGAAGGTGGGCTGGACCACGGCGCTCACACCGAGCTCGGCGAACCGGGGAAGCTGGTCGGGCCGGATCAGCCCGGCGTGCTCGATGCGGTGGCGCGCGTCCGGGCGGGGCCGCAGCTTCTGGGCCCGCTCCAGGGCATCCAGGGCGAGGTCGGCGGCGCGGTCGCCGATGGCGTGGACGGCGAGCTGCCAGCCCGCGAGGTGACCGTCGACGATGAGGGCGGCGAGGCGTTCCGGGTCGTCCTGGAAGCGGCCGACGTTGTCGGTCGTGCCCTCGTACGGGGAGGTGAGCGCAGCCGTACGGGCCATCATCCCGCCGTCGGTGTAGATCTTGAGCGCGCCGAGCGACAGCCGGTCGTCGCCGAATCCGGTGCGCAGGCCGAGGTCCAGTGCCTGGGTGAACCCGTCGTCGGCGTGCGTCGCGCGGGAACGCAGCGTGTCGCCGGAAGCCATGAGCTGGACCCGCAGGGGCAGTCGGCCACGGTCCCGGAGCAGTTGGTAGGCGCCCAGTTCGACGGGGCTGTGGCCGAGGAGTCCGCCGCCGATGCCCGCCTCGGCGCAGGCGGTGACCCCCTCGTCGAGGCAGGCGCGGGCGGCGAGCTCGATCGCGTCGGCCAGCTCTTCCTGGGAGTACGGCAGCCGCAGCCGGCGGGCGGTGGTCATGGCGCTCTCGGCGAGGAAGCCGTCCTCGTGCGGGGTTCCGTCCGGCAGCAGGTCCAGTACGGCGGTGTTGACGACGCAGGCGTGCCCGGAGTCGTGCATCAGGAAGACCTTGCGGCCGTGGCTGACCCGGTCCAGTTCGGCGGCGGTCAGATGCCGGCTCAGGGCGCGCTGGTCGTATCCGGCGACGTCCACCCAGGCGCCGGGCGGAGCGGGCCGCAGGGCCGCCGCGTCCACGACGGCGAGGATGTCCTCGACCCGCTCGCACGGGGCGACGCTCGGCGTACGGGCCTTCAATCCGGCCCAGGCCAGGTGGACATGGCTGTCGATGAAACCGGGAAGCACGGTCGCCCCGCCCAGGTCGACGATCTCGCGGGCCGGCAGAGAGGTCACGGCCTCGTCGACGCCGACGATCCGTCCCCGCCAGATGCCCAGGTCATGGGCGACGGGGTGGCGGGGGTCCATCGTGAGGACGCGCGCGTTCGTCAGCCTCGTACAGAGCATGGGAGATCCCTCCCCGTCGCGTTCGGACCCACGGCACGCGGCCGGAGAGCGGGCCGGGCCAAGCTAACCCGCATGCCCCTTCCTGTCGACGACAGGGTGTGTTTCCAGCCGTCATCGGCTGTCAACCTCCCCGTGAATCATGGGCCGTTGTGCTCTTAGGTAAGCCTTGCTTTACTGAAGCGCCGGTCATCGCTCTTCCAAGGAGGCACCTTCATGCGGGTCGTCATGTTCGGTTACCAGACCTGGGGCCACCGCACCCTGCAAGCCCTGCTGGACTCCGAGCACGACGTGGTGACCGTGGTGACACATCCCAGGAGCGAGCACGCCTACGAGAAGATCTGGAGCGACTCGGTCGCCGATCTCGCGGAGAAGCACGGCGTCCCCGTGATCATCCGCAACCGGCCGGACGGCGAACTCCTGGACCAGCTGCGGGAAGTGGCCCCGGACATCATCGTGGCCAACAACTGGCGGACGTGGATGCCGCCGGAGATCTACAACCTGCCGGTCCACGGCACGCTCAACATCCACGACTCGCTGCTGCCCGCCTACGCGGGCTTCTCACCGCTGATCTGGGCGCTCATCAACGGCGAGCCGGAGGTCGGCGTCACGGCCCACATGATGGACGAGGAGCTGGACGCCGGTGACATCGTCGTCCAGCGGGCGGTGCCCGTGGGACCGACGGACACCACGACCGACCTCTTCCACCGTACGGTCGATCTGATCGCGCCGGTCACCGTCGAGGCCCTCGGTCTCATCGCCTCCGGGCAGACCGAGTTCACCCCGCAGGACCGGTCGAAGGCCAGCTTCTTCCACAAGCGCGCCGAGGAAGACATCCGCATCGACTGGAACTGGCCGGCCGAGGACCTGGAGCGCCTGGTCCGCGCCCAGTCGGCCCCGTACCCGGCCGCCTTCACGTACCACCGGGGGCAGCGGCTCGAGGTCGTCTCCGCCGTCGTGTCCGAGGGCCGCTACGGCGGCACCCCGGGCCGCGTCTTCTACCGCGAGGGCGACGGCGTCGTGATCGTCGCCGGAGCCGACGCCCGCACCGGCCGCAACCACGGCCTGGCGATCACCCGCGTACGGACCGAAGACGGCCGCGAACTGCCCGCGACCGAGCACTTCACCTCGATGGGCGGCTATCTCACCGGCCGCCCCTGACGATCGGGACCTACTCCATGCGTACCGCACGTGCCCGGCACTACCTCATGTGCCGGCCCACCTACTTCGACGTGGTCTACTCCATCAACCCGTGGATGGACCCGACGAAGCCCGTCGACACTCCGCTGGCCATCGCCCAGTGGGAGCGGCTGCGCGAGGTCTACCTGAACCTCGGGCACACCGTCGACACGATCGACCCCGTCCCCGGTCTGCCCGACATGGTCTTCGCGGCCAACGGCGCCACGGTCGTCGACGGGCGGGCCCTCGTGGCCCGGTTCCGCGACGCCGAGCGCATCACCGAGGGGCCCGCCTACCACCACTGGCTGCGCGACAACGGCTTTCCGGACCTGCGCACGGCCGCTCACGTCAACGAGGGGGAGGGCGACTATCTCCTGGCCGGCGACTGGCTGCTGGCGGGCACCGGGTTCCGCAGCGACCCGCGCTCGCACGACGAGGCGCAGGAGTTCTTCGGGCGCCCGGTGGTCGGGCTGACCCTCGTCGACCCCGACTACTACCACCTGGACACCGCTCTGACGGTGCTCGACGAGAAGACGGTCGCCTACTATCCGGCGGCCTTCTCCCCCGGCAGCCGGGCGGTGCTGGAGCGGCTGTTCCCGGACGCCCTCCTCGCCGCTTCCGCCGACGCCGAGGTGTTCGGGCTGAACGCGACGTCGGACGGGTACAACGTGGTCCTGCCGCAGAACGCGACCGAGTTGGCCGGGCAGTTGAGGGAGCGCGGGTTCAACCCGATCGGCGTGGACCTCTCGGAGCTCCTCAAGGCGGGCGGCAGCGTGAAGTGCTGCACGCTGGAGCTGCGGCGAGACGCCTGACGCATGAGCCGACGGCCTCCCCGCGGACATTCCGTGGGGAGGCCGCCACCGCGTCCCCGGCGGGCCGGGCCTGAGGCTCAGCGGCCGCGCATGGGGCCGGTCCACAATGGCCAGGGGCGGACCAAGGGAGAGACCGCCGGCTCCCGCCCGCCCGGCCTGCCCGCTACCGGCGAGAACGCCGCTCACGGCGAGGTCAGCTCGCCCGCACGGTCGCGCGGCGTCCGGTCGCGCGGCCACCGGTGGCGGCGCCGACGACCACGGCGAGGGCCACCAGGACGACGCCGAACCGGACGACGCTCGTGACACCGGCGTGGTCGGCGAACAGGCCTCCGACGAGGGCTCCGAGAGCGATACAGGTGTTGTACGCCATGGTGTTGAGCGACATCGCCGCCTCGAAGGCTTCGGGGGCCGCCGAGAGCGTCAGGGTGATCTGACCGATCTGCACGACACCGAAGGCCGGGCCCCACAGGGTCATGGCGGCTATCACGCCGATGTCGTTCGCGCCGGCGGTCAGCAGCGCGACGAGGGCGGCGATCATGATCAGGCCGCCCACGACGAAGCTGCCCCGCGCACCCGTTCGACCGTCCGGCCACCGATGAAGTTGCCGGCCGCGCCGCCGATGCCGAACACGATGAGGACGACGGTGATGAAGCCGACGGTGGCGGACGCGCCTTCCTCCAGGTACGGCCGGACGAACGTGTACGCGCCGAAGTGGCCGAGGACGAAGAGCACGACCATGATCAGAACCGTGCGCAGCGGCACGTTCCTGAGCGGCAGGCCGAACACCTCGCGCACCGTGACCGCGTTGGCCGACGGCAGCGACGGGACCGTGACGGCGACCGCGAGGAGCACTGCCGCGCTGAGGGCGGACCAGATCAGGAAGGTGGTCCGCCAGTCGCCGGCGCTTTCCAGCAGGGTGCCGAGCGGGATGCCGACGACGGTGGCGATCGAGATGCCGGACATCACGACGGCGGCGGCCCGGTTGGCGTGCTTCTCCGGGACGATGCGCATCGCCATGCTGACGCCGATGGCCCAGAAGACGCCGCTGGCGAAGCCCATGACCAGGCGGGTGCCCAGGATCAGCGGATAGTTCGGGGCGATCGAGGTGATCAGGTTGCCGATCGCCAGGACCACGAGCAGTGCGGTCAGCAGCCGGCGCCGGTCGACGCGCCGGCTCACGCCACGATGAACGGCACGCCGAGACCGGCGGCGACGCCCTGCGCGGTGACCGTAAGGCCGACCGCGCCCACGGAGACCCCGAGGCTCTCGCCGATCGGGGTGAGCAGGCCGATCGGCATCAGTTCGGTCGTGAGGAAAACGAACAGGCTGGCGGTGATGGCGGCCACGCCCAGCCAGCCCCGGGCGGGGGACACCGGTTCCCGGGAGGCGGCGGGCGGGTTCGACTCTTCCGAAGCGGTCATGTCGTGTCTCCGGCAGTGGTCGGGTGCGGTTCGCGAAGGTCGCGCGGCGCCGGTCCGGGCGTGGCGGTCATGGCGTCGGCAGGTGCGGGGCCGCGGGCCGGTGGCGGGCGCTGGCCGAGGACGACCGCCACGAGAATGACGGCCATGCCGACGAGTTGGAGGGCGGACAGCCTCTCGTCCTTGACGAGGTAGCCCAGCAGGGTCGCCACGACGGGGCTGCCCAGCGCGAGGAACGAGACCGCGACGGCGGGCAGGCGTTCGATGCCCCGGAACCAGACGATGTAGCTCAGGACCGCGCCCAGGGTGATGAGGTGGGCGAACCCGATGACGTTGGATCCGGTGAGACCGTCGGGCAGGTCTTCCAGCGTCAGCCAGAACGGCAGCAGGACCAGCCCGCCCGCCGTGAGCTGCCACCCGGTGAACGTGAGCAGGCCGACCCCCGCCGGCCGGCCCCACCGCTTGGTCAGCGTGATGCCCAGGGCCATGCACAGGGCACCGCCGACCGCGGCGAGGACACCGAAGGTGTCGAGCGAAGCCGTGCCCCGGAGGACGAGCAGCGCCACTCCCCCGGCGCCCATCGCGCACGCCAGGGCGTGGCGGGCTCCGATCCGGTCGCCGAGGAACATCGCCGCGAGGATCACGACGAACATGGGCTGGGCCGACATGATCATGGCGGCGATGCCGCCCGGCAGCCGGTAGGCGGCGAGGAAGAGCAGGAAGTTGAAGGCGCCGATGTTCAGGACGCCCAGGACCGGCGCGCGCCACCACCAGACGCCGGCCGGAAGCTTGCGGCCGAGGGCCAGCAGCACCAGCCCACCGGGCAGGGCCCGCAGGGTGGTCGCCAGGAGCGGCCGGTCCGGTGGCAGCAGCTCGGTGGCCACCAGGTAGGTGCTGCCCCAGACCGCCGGTGCGAGACCGGTCAGGGCCGCGGTGCGTATGTGCTGTCTGCTCGTCATCTCGCCTCGGAATTCCGGAAGGGGATCGGGTCGGGAAGGAGTCGGGAAGGAAACGGGGAGGGGCTGGGGAGGGGATCACGGAGGCTTCGTTTTCGGGCGCGCCACAGGAGCCCCGGGCGCGTGGCCGACCGAAGGGGTCAAACCCGAGGGGGCTCCTGCCGTGTGCGGTCGTCATCAGTCTCGGGCCGAAGACATTCATGAGTCCAACACATGCTTGTCACGCGATGAATCTCGATTCACGATGGATCCATGGAGCTCCAGCAGATGCGGTACGTGATCGCCGTCGCCGAGACCAACAACTTCACCCGGGCCGCCCAGCGCTGTTTGGTGGTCCAGTCCGCGCTCAGCCACCAAATCGCGCGCCTGGAGAAGGAACTGGGCGCGAGGCTCTTCGAACGCACCAGCCGCCGCGTCCGGTTGACCCCGGCGGGTGCGGCGTTCCTGCCCGCCGCCCGGCAGTGCCTGGACGCGGCGGACCGTGCCACCGCCGAAGTGGCGGCGGCCGTCGGGGAGGTACGCGGACGCCTCAGGGTGGGCCTGATCCCCACCGTCGCCGCCGTGGATCTGCCCACCGTCCTCAAAGACTTCCACCGGCGCCATCCGGACGCCCGGGTGAGCCTCCGCGTGGGAGCGAGCGAGGACCTCGTCGAGCAGGTCAGGCAGGGCGAGATCGAGGTGGCCTTTCTCGGCGTCCCGGTCGCGGCCCGCCTGCGGGGGGTCATGGCGCGGGAGTTGGCCCGGGAGCGGCTGATCGCCGTGGTCTCCCCGGCCCACCCGCTCGCCGGGGAGTCCTCGGTCGACCTTCGCCGGCTGTCCTCGGAGGTGTTCGTGGACCTTCCGGCGAAGACCGCCGGCCGGGCGCAGTCCGATCTCGCCTTCACCGCCGCCGGTCTCACCCGGGAGGTCGCCTTCGAGGTGACCAACGCCGACTACCTGGCCCGGTTGGTCGGCGCGGGCCTGGGCGTGGCCCTGCTGCCGCCCACGTACGTCGCGGGCCTGACCGGGGTGACCACGGTCGAGGTCACGGACGCGCCGTCCCGCGTCGAGTACGTGGTCTGGGGCCGGGAGAGTCGCACCCCGGCGGCCACGGCGTTCCTCAAGCTGTTGGGCATCGAGGAGGAATGAGGGTGGTTACGTCGACGGCTGCCGGCCATCGATGTGAACCGCCTCACCGGCGGGGCGCTTCGGGCCGCACGTACGCGATCATGACCGGATGGAGACTCGATTCCTCGGCATCGCCGAGCTGACCGGAACACCGTCCGTGGCGGTGGTCGTCGACGTCATGCGGGCCTGCACCGTGGCCGCCTGGGCCTTCGCCAAAGGGGCGGAGAAGATCGTCCTCGCCGAGTCGCAGGCGGACGCCCTGGCGCTCAAGGCACGTAACCCTGAGTGGGTGGCGCTCAAGGACGGTCCGCCGGCGCCCGGCTTCGACGCCGTCAACTCACCGGGTCTGCTGCGCTCCGTCGACCTCGGCGGACGTACCGTCGTGCAGAAGACCACGGCGGGGACGGTGGGTGCCCTGGCGGTCAAGGAGGCGTCGCTGGTGCTGTGCGCCGGCTTCGTGGTGGCGGAGGCGACGGCCGGGCTCCTGCGGCAACGCGGTTGTGACGCCGTCACGTTCGTGGTCACCGGCGAAGAGGGGCGTGCCGAAGAGGATCTGGCGTGCGCCCAGTACATCGCGGGAAGGACCACCGGGTCCGGGGCGGACGCGAGCGCGTTCGTGCGCCGCGCCGCGGAGTCGCGCGCCGCCGCCGAACTGACGGAGGGCGTCCGCCAAGGATCCCATCCCGATGACGTCGCCCTCTGTCTCGAACTTGACCGGTTCCCCTTCGCCATGGTCGCGACCCAGGAGGACTCGCTGATGGTCCTGCGCCCGTACGCCGTGCCGGTACCGGCCGGGGCGGCTCCGGCCTGATCGCCGGGGGTGCCCGATCCCCCGGCCGTGATTCAGCCGGTACGTCCCCCGAGCCCGTCGGCCCAGGTGCGGACCGCCCGGTCCGTGGTGTCGGCGTGCCCGACTGCGCCAGCCGTCCGGCGACGCGCGCCGTGCGGCGCTCCAACTGCGCCCAGGTCACGGTGCGTTGCCCGTCGCGGAAGGCGGTCTTCGCACCCGCCTTCGCGGCGCGCGCCCGCAGCGCCTCGGCCAACGGGCGGAGCAAGTCCGCGCGAACCTCCGCCATGCGTACCCCCATTGGCGCCGACGCCCCCGGTGCGCCCGGGCCGCGCGACGTCCGAGTCCGACGACTACAGATCAACGGATCGGTGGAGATCCGGGCCCGCGTGACGCTCCACACCCTGCGTGCCGTCATCCCCGCCGCCGTCACATTTGGTATTGACTATCGTTTTCATATAGCGTTCGAGGCCAGCAACGAAGGTGGTCCCTCATGGCAGTCCCCAAGCGGAAAATGTCCCGCAGCAACACCCGTCACCGCCGCGCCCAGTGGAAGGCCACGACGCCTCAGCTCGTGCCCGTCACGGTCGACGGAACCGTCCACCATGTGCCGCAGCGGCTGGTCAAGGCTTACGAGCGCGGGCTCCTGCGTCCGCAGGACTGACCCGCCGACGCTCTCATACGCGCGCACTCCGCGTACGAGGGGTTCCGAAGGCGATGCGCTCCCGCCCGTCAGGCCTGGGGCGCAATGCTGCCCCGGACGACCAGCTGGGTCGCCAGTCGAAACCGACGACGCTCATGTCCCCCGGGATGGCACGGCCGCGTTCGCGCAGCGCCTCGAAGGCGCCGAGCGCCTGAAGATCGCCGGCGGCGGGACCGCCGTGGGCGGCTCCTCCACCGATCCGTCGAGGGAGTCGAGCAGCCGCATCAACTGGGCCTTGTCCGAAACATCGTTGAACTCCCCGTACAACACCCGCCCTTCGGGCACCGGCAGTTCGGCCGCTTCCATGGTGGCGCGGAAGCCGTCTGCGCGCGCGCCCTGCTGCGGGTTCGGCGCCCGCTGCCGGTGACGGGCGCGGGGCGGGGCGTGGAGGTCCTGCCGGGCGCCGGATCACCGTGGCCGGGCCGTGCCCATGGAGCGCGGCGGGCCCAGGCGCAGCCGGGAGAAGACGTCCGGGCGGGCGATGCCGGGCATCACGAGCGCCCACATCGCGCTGACCTGCTGGTGCAGGGCGTCCCGCTCGGCCAGGGCGAGGGACAGCATCTGTACGCCGCTGTAGCAGCCGACGAGTGTCCGGGCGGCCTCCACGGGCTCGACGTGGTCCTGGAGCTCGTCGGCTTCGCCCGCGGATTCGAGAGCGGCGGTCACGGCGCCCAGCGAACCGGCGTAGCTCTCGGCGGTCTGGTACGGGCCCGGCTCGATCGACAGCCGTACAGCCGCGCGCAGGACAGGGTCCTCCAGGAGGCCTGCGGTGTAGTGGTGGCTGATGTCCACCAGGGCCTGGAGCCAGAGCTCCGGGGCCGGGCCCGCCGCCATCTGCTCGGAGACCTGATGGAAGTACGCGTGCTGACGGGCCAGGATCGCGTCGCCGAGATCCTCCTTCGACGCGAAATGGTGGTAGAAGCCACTGCGGGAGACATTGGCCAGGCGCTGGATCGCCGGGGTCGTCGCACCCGCGTAGCCTTCCCGGTCGATCACGATTCCGGCGGCCTCGACGATCCGCTGAACCGTCTGCTCCCCGCGATCCTGCACCATGGCCACACCTTCCTCAGCCGCGTCCGACGTTACCCGGGGTCCTGCCCGAGCGCTCCCGGGGCTCAGCCGGATGTTCTCAGGTCGACCGGCCTTCCCCCGGGAGGCGCTCCCTCGTCTCCGCGGGGAAGGCCGCCATGTGCCCGGGCCGGTCGTACGCCGCCGTGATCCGCCGGACAGCACACCTGGGGATTGTCCAGAGCGTGATCCATTCGGTGGAGGTGGTGACCTCCTTCAGGACGTCGGGGAGCGCTTCGACGCCGAGTCCCGGACCTGTCGGCACGTCGAGGTGTCCGTCCGCGAGGACGAAGGGCTCCGTGATGTCGGTGGCGTAGTGGCGGTGGGAGCCCGAGGTGTCGCCGGGCAGGGTGAAGCCGGGGAGCGCCGCGAGGGCGACGTTGGCGGCGCGGCCGATGCCGGTCCCCAGCATGCCGCCGCACCAGACGGGGACGCCGTGGGCGCGGGCGAGATCGTGGATGCGGCGGGCTTCGAGGTAGCCGCCGACGCGGGCCGCTTGACGTTGATGACCGAGCAGGCGCCCAGCGAGACGGCCGCTGCGGCGTCGGCGGCGGACTCGATGGACTCGTCCAGGCAGACAGGTGTGCGGAGCAGGTCGGCGAGCTGGGCGTGCTGAACCATGTCGTCGTCGGCGAGGGGCTGTTCGATCAGCAGGAGGCCGAAGTCGTCGAGCCACTCCGCGTTCTTCGCGGGAACCAGCGAGAGCCTGATGGTGCACTCGGCCCGCCAGGTACGCCGGTATTTCACCGAGCCCGACGTACGGGTCGCCGTTCAGGCCGAGTTCGCCGGACGGGTCAGCGACCGTACGGAACTGGTGATCGCGCATTCCCTGGGATCCGTGGTGGCGTACGAAGCACTCTGTGCCCACCCCGGCTGGCGCGACCTGACGCTCATCATGCTGGGATCGCCTCTCGGAGTGCGCAGGCTGGTCTTCGACAGACTCCTGCCGACGCCGCACAGTGACTCGGCCCGCTGGCCGATGCCGGTCAGGGCATGGACGAACATCACCGACGCCGGCGACGCGGTGGCCCTGGTCAAGGAACTGGCGCCCGCCTTCGGGCGACGGATCACCGGCGTCTCCGTACACAACGGGGCTCGAGCTCACGATGTCCGCCCCTACCTCACCGCTCGCGAAACAGGGATGGCCGTGGCTCACGCTCTCGACCAATCCCGTACGTTGCCTTGATGCAGCCGTCGGCTCGCGCCTCAGCCCGCCGTCTCGTGGACCGGGACGGGTGACACCGCGGCCGGGCCCTCCCGTGTCGGGTTCCAGGCTGCCGAGCACAGGGATTCGGACACGGCGGCCGTGTAGCGGGCGGCGGACAGCCAGTAGGTGGCGAAGCCGTCGGTGTCGGCGGGGAGCAGGCGGCCGAAGAGATCACGGTCGCGCTGGGCCGCCGAGGCGCACAGGGCGGTGAGAAGTGCGGCGGCCGTGGGAAGACCGGCGCGGCGGATCCGCCGGGTCTCGGCGGTGACGTCGCCCAGCATGCCGAGGGCGGCGCGGCCCGCCGGGACCGTCTGTTCGACCCGGCGCTCCAGGAGGTACAGGGGTGATTGCGCGCCAGGGCCGGCGGCCTGCGGCGGGGCGAAGTGCACGGGGGCGGCCGGGTCCGGAAGGTCTGCGCGGCGCAGCCGGTCGAGGCCGAGGTCGACCGTGCCATCCCCGGTGGGATGCGAGCACGCGAGGAGGGTGAGCCGCGGGTGGGGGGCGGAGGCCAGGCGGCCGATGATCCTCAGCCGGGCCCCCGGCGCTGCGGCCAGCAGCGCCAGGTTGTCGCGGTGGGCCAGCGCGGGGTCGTCGTCGGCGACGGTGAGCCGCACGGGGACGCCTCCCTCGCACCGCGCGAGCAGGCAGGTGCCGCCCGGCTCCCGTACCGCGCCGAGGAGTTCGACGTCCAGGAAGAGCAGGTCGCTGCCGCCGCCGTCCGGGTCCGCGTAGCGGGAGACGGACCGCAGCGCGCGGGCGGCCTGTTCGGACGGTGGCGTCTCCCACAGGGCGGCGAGCGGCGGATCCGTCCACGCCGCGCCCCGAGCGGTGACGGCCTTGACGCCCTTTCCGGCGCCCAGTCTGCCGTCCGGCGAGACCGTCGCCCCCGAAACGGCCAGGCCGGCCCGGCCCAGCTCCCGGTGGGTGAGCGCACTGTCCCCCAGGCGCACGGCCCGGTCGGCCACGCCGAGGGCGCGCCCCACGCCGCCGGGCGCCACATCGCCGACCGTGAAGAGGCGGCCGTCGACTCCGGCGACCCAGGTGCGGACGCCGCCGTGCCCCGAGTCGGTGACCACCGGTTCGGTGAACAGGCCGTACAGGCGGAGCGAGCCGTCCGGGCTGTAGGGGCGGCGCACGCGGCCCCTGACTGCGGCCAGCTCCGCCCCGGACGCCATGCCCACGCGGCGGGCGGTGCCCAGGAGTTCGGCCAGGGCCGTGACGAGCTCGGCGGTGCGGTAGGACGGATCCCCGGCGCGGGCCGCGCGCAGCAGCGTGACGACGGACAGTGCGGCGCCCGCGGCTCGCGGCAGGTGACGGAGGCGGGCGGTGTGCGCGGCGCGCAGGAGGGCCGACTGAGCGACGGCCCCGGCCCCGTCGACGCCGGCCTCCAGCACGGCGGCGCCCGCCGCCCACAGGGCGTCGGCGGCGGCACGCTGGGCCGGACTCGCCGTCTCCGGCGCGGACGCGGTGCCCGGGGTGGGGTCGGGGGCGGGGTCGGGGGCGGCGTCAACGCCGAGGTCGGCGGCCGGGCCTGTTGCCGAGGCCGGTCCGGGGGCTTGTGGGGTGGGGTGTTCGGCGGGGTCCGGCGCCGGGTCGGCCGGCTGTTCGGCGGGGTCCGGCGCCGGGTCGGCCGTGGGCGCGGCGCAGGCGGCGGCCGCGCGGTGGACGCAGGCCGGGGCGAGGAGGCAACCGCAGGTGATGTCCTCCGCCTTCGCCACCACACCGGTCGGGGCGTACAGGCGCAGCTCGGTCTCGTCGTCGACCTCGATCGTCGCGGTGTCCCCCTCGCGGCGCGTCGGGCGGGCGCCGAGCTTGGTGACCGCCGCGTCCAGCCGCTTGCGCAGCCGGGGTGAAAGGCCCTCCACGAGCGTGGCCGTGACTTCCGGAGCGACGGGCGGCAACCGGTCGTCGTTCATGCGGTCTTCTCCCCTATCCAGCGGGCCAGTTCGAGTGGGCTGAGGGCCGCCACGGGCATGCCGGCGGCCACGAGCTGCCCGGCGACGCCCGTCGAGTAACGGGGCCGGCCGGCGTCGTCGAGGCTCGCGCACCCGAGGACGTGGCAGCCGGTGTTCACCAGGGCCCGCACCTCGGCCAGCAGTCCGCCGAGCGGTGCTCCCTCCTCGAAGTCGCTGATGACGACGACAAGGGTGCGGGTGGGCACCTCGATCAGGCCGCGGGCGTGCCGGAGCCCGGCGGCGATGTGCGTTCCGCCGCCCACGCTCACTTCCAGCAGGAGGGAGAGCGGATCGCGCACATGGCCGGTGAGGTCGACGACCTCCGTGGAGAACGCCAGGAAATGGGTGCTCAGGCTCGGCACCCCGGCGAGCACGGAGGCGGTCAGCGCGGACCAGATCGTGGAGGCCTCCATGGATCCGGAGACGTCGGTGGCCAGGATCAGGCGCCAGTCGGCCGAACGGCGGGAACGACTGCGGAAGACCGGCTTCTCGGGGATCACCTGGACCGTGCCGTCGGTCATCCGGCGGGCGGTGGCCAGATTGGCGTGCAGGGTGCGGGGCAGGTCGAGCCGTCCGCCGGGGCGGCGGGTGGGCCGGGCCGTCGCCGTGCCGGTGAGCGCGGGTCGCAGCCGGGTGGCGAGCTGTCGGGTCAGTTCCTCGACCAGGCGGCGCACCAGCGGGCGGAGCGCCGCTAGCCGAGCTTCGGGGAGGCCGCCGGCGTACTGCAGGATCGTCCGGAGCAGCTCCACGGAGGGGGTGGCTGCCGCCGGGTCCAGTTCGGCCAGGACATCCTGCCGCCCTGTCCCGGCCGCGGCGGCCAGCACCTCCTCGCGGACGCCGGGGCCGAACAGCGCGGCCAGTTCCTCGGACCACTCGCGGACGCCGGCGAACGACGGCTCCCGGCCGCCGCCCGCTCCGGAGCCGCCGTGACCGGGGAGGCCGCCGCGGGAACCCTCGCCGCGCCCCGTGCCGTAG